>NZ_JBYTEM010000032.1:0-53605 GCF_058789735.1 Rhodanobacter sp. FW106-PBR-R2A-1-15
TTTGAAGCTGGGATTCGGGATTCGGGATTCGGGATTCGCAAGAGCAAAAGCATCGCCCGCCAGCGGGCTCCTACCGGTGCTGCGTGGAATCCTGCGCATGCGAAAGAAAACGGCCCGGTACAAACCGGGCCGTTTCGTTTCGGGGAGCTACCCCTTCTGCCCCCCGGATCAAGTCCGGGGCAAGCTCTGCGGGCATCTTCCCCTGCAAGCAGGGGAAGACAAGCAGAATCGCTGGCGAAGCCAGCGAGGGTTGCTCAGGGGCGCCGCGCCAGTTCCGGGTTTTCCTTGGTCACCGGCATCAGATCCTTTTTCGACACGCCCAGCCACAGCAGGATCGGGCTGGCCACGAAGATCGAGGATAGCGTGCCGACCACGATGCCGATCAGCATGGTGACGGCGAAGCCGTGCACCGCAGTGCCACCGAAGAAGTACAGCGCGCCCATGGTGATGCCGGTGAACAGCGAGGTGATGATGGTGCGCGACAGCGTGTTGTTGATCGAGCGGTTGAGGATTTCCTCCGGCTCGGCCTTGCGCGCCAACCGGAACAGCTCGCGGATGCGGTCGAACACCACCACCTTGTCGTTGATCGAGTAGCCGATCACCGCCAGTACCGAGGCCAGCACGGTCATGTCGAACTCGCGCTGCACCAGCGCCAGGATGCCCAGCGTGACCAGCGTGTCGTGCACCTCGGTGACCACCGCGGCGATCGCGAAGCGGCGCTCGAAGCGGATCCACAGGTAGAACATGATGCCGAGGATCACGAACACCGCGGCCACCGTGCCGTCGCTGCGCAATTCCTGGCCCACCTGGGCGCTGACGTAGTCGCGGCTCTTCAGCTTCGCGTCCGGGCGGGCCACCTGCAGCACCTTGATCACGTCGGCGGCGATGCGGTCGAGGTTGAACTTGCCGTTGGCGTCGACGGCGCCGGGGTCGTCCTTCGGCTGCAGCCGGATCGACACCTCGCGGGTGCCGCCCATGCTCTGCACCATCGCGTTGTCGATGCCGCCCTTCTCCAGCGCATTGCGCACCTCGGAAATCTCCACCGACTGGCCGTAGTCGACGATCATCGAGACGCCGCCGGTGAAGTCCAGGCCATAGTTGAGGCCCCGGAACATGATCAGGCCGATCGAGGCAACCATCAGGAAAATGCCGATGGCAATGGTGTACTTGCGCATCCCCAGGAAGTGGATGTTGCTGTCGTGATTGAAAATTTCCATGATATTCCCGCCCTTACACCGAAAGGGTCTTGAGCTTGCGGTGGCCGTGGATCGCCGCGGTGAACGCATGGGTCAGCGTGACCGAGGTGAACAGCGAGGTCAGGATGCCGATCATCAGCGTCACGCCGAAGCCCTTGATCGCGCCGGTACCCATGGTGGTCAGCGCCAGCGCTGCGATCAGGTGGGTGACGTTGGCGTCCAGAATGGTCGACCATGCCTTTTCGTAGCCGGCGCGGATCGCCGCGTGCGGACTGGAGCCGTTGCGCAGTTCCTCGCGTATGCGTTCGCAGATCAGCACGTTCGCGTCGATCGCCATGCCCAGGGTCAGCACGATGCCGGCCACGCCGGGCATGGTCAGGGTGACACCGATCAAGGACATCACCGCCAGCAGGATCACCAGGTTGAAGAACAGCGCGATGTCGGCAACCAGACCGAACAGCTTGTAGTAGATCGCCGCCGCCAGCAGCACCAGCGCCAGGCCCAGCATCACCGCCTTGAAGCCCTTGTCGATGTTGTCCTGGCCCAGGCTGGCGCCGATCACGCTTTCCTCGACGATGTCCATCGGCGCGGCCAGCGCGCCGCCCTTGAGCAGCAGGGCCAGCTCGGAGGCTTCCTTCGCGCTGCCCAGGCCGGTGGTCTGGAACTGCTTGCTGAAGGGGCTCTGGATGGTGGCGTCGTTGATCACCGTCTCGGTGATCTTGGGCACGCGCACTTCCTTGCCGTCGACCACCTTGGTCTCATAGACCTGCTCCACGTACAGCACCGCCATCGGCTTGCCGACGTTGGCGTTGGTGAAGTCGCCCATCTTCTTGGCGCCGGCCGCGTTCAGGGTCACGTCGACCTTCGGCGTGCCGCTCTGCTGGTCGATGCCGGAGGAGGCGTCCACCAGCTGGTTGCCGGTCACGATGATCTGCTTGCTCACCAGCACCGGCCGGTTGTCGCCACGCATGTAGTACAGGTTGGCGTCCGGCGGGATGTTGCCGGTGCGGGCCGCTTCCACCGCGCGGGTGTCGCCGGGCTGGCCGATGCCGGGCCGGTACTGCAACGTGGCGACCGCGCCGATCAGCTTCTTCGCCTCGGCCGGGTCCTGCACACCGGCCAGCTCGACCACGATGCGGCTGTCGCCCTGCTGCTGGATCAGCGGCTCGGACACGCCCAGTGCATTGATGCGGTTGCGCAGCGTGCCCAGGTTCTGGGTGATCGCACTGCGCGACAGCTCGCGCAGCTTGTCCGGCTTGATCGCCACGTTCAGTACGAAGCGGTCACCGGTGCTGGCGCCGGAGGACACCAGCAGGTCGACGTACTCGTTGGCGATCGCGTCGGAGGCGGTGGAGCGGTCGTCGGCCGAGCGCAGGATCACCGCGATGCCCTGGCCGCCCGCGGCGTTGCGGGTGACCGATTCATAGCGGATGTTTTTCTGCCGCAGCAGGCTGCGGATGTCGTCCGCGTAGCTGTTCTCCTGCTTCTCGATCGCGTCCTTCTGGTCGACCTGCATCAGGAAGTGCACGCCGCCCTGCAGATCCAGGCCCAGCGGCATCGCGCGGGCGCCGATCGCGCTCAGCCAGCGCGGCACGTTGGACTGCAGCTTGAACGCCACCGTGTAGCCGTCGCCCAGCGCCGCCTTGATCTCCTCCAAGCCACTCTTCTGCACGTCGGAGTTGGCGAACGTGGCCAGCAGATGGTCGCCTTCCATGAATACGTCGGTGACCGCGATCTTCTTCGCCGTCAGCGCCGCCTGCACCTTCTGCTGTACCGCCTGGTTGATCGGCGGCGCATCGCGGTTGGCCGTGACCTGCACGGCCGGCACCGGCGGGAATGCATTCGGCAACGCATAGATGATGCCGAACAGCATCACCAGCGCAACCAGCGCGTATTTCCAGCGGGGAAAATCACTCATGATCGGGTCCTTTGCGAGCGTCCGTGATCGCGAACGTCAGGAAGCGGCCATCCATGGCCGAAGTTTATTTTTACGATCGTCCATGATCGCGAACGTCAAGAAGCGGCCATCCTTGGCCGCACTATTCGAAAAAGCGTCGCCCCTGGACATCCGGGGTCTCAGACGGACTTCAGCGAGCCCTTGGGCAGCACCTGCTGGACCGCGCCCTTCTGCACCTTGACCTTCACGTTGGCCGCGATCTCGACCGTGACGAAGGTCTCGCCAACCTCGTCCACGCGCCCGGCGATGCCACCGTTGGTAACCACCTCGTCGCCCTTGGCCAGGCCGGCGATCAGCGCGCGATGCTCCTTCTGCCGCTTCATCTGCGGGCGGATCATCATGAAATACATCAGGCCGAACAGCACCACCATCGTGATGATCAAGGATATGCCGCCACCCTGCGGCTGCGGTGCCGCGGCCTGGGCGATCACCAGGGAGATCGGAAAACTCATGGATTGGTCTCGCAAGTTATGGCGCCATCGAGGTTTTCGACAGGACGCCTGATAAAAGATTCCCGATTATGCCATGCACCCCCCAATGCGTGCACGGCAGCGCTGCCACCGGCCCGGACCCCGCCGGAACCGCCAGCTGGCGCCCCTGCAGCAGCCTTCCTACGAAACCGCGGCGCCCTGGCGGCGGGCGTAGAACTCCGCCACGAACGATTCCAGCGTGCGGCCGGCGATCGCCGCACGCAGACCGGCCATCAACCGCTGGTAGTAACGCAGGTTGTGCATGGTGGCGAGCTGGCTGCCGAGAATCTCGTTGCAACGGTCGAGATGGCGCAGGTAGGCGCGGCTGAAACCGTGGCTGCAGGCGTAGCAGTCGCAGCCCTCCTCGATCACGCTGGTGTCGGTGGCGTACTTCGCGTTGCGGATGCGCAGCGTGCCCCCGGCGGTGAACAGGAAACCGTTGCGCGCGTTGCGCGTCGGCATCACGCAATCGAACATGTCGATGCCGCGGCGCGCCGCCTCCACGATGTCTTCCGGCCGCCCCACGCCCATCAGGTAGCGCGGCTTGTCGGCCGGCAGCAGCGGCACGGTGAAATCCAGCGAGTGATTGCGCTCGGCCTCCGGCTCGCCCACCGCCAGGCCGCCCACTGCGTAGCCGTCGAAACCGAGCTTCACCAGCCCTTCCGCGGAGCGTCGGCGCAGGGTTTCATAGACGCTGCCCTGCACGATGCCGAACAGCGAATTCGGATTCTCCAAATCGTCAAACGCGCGGCGCGAGCGCTCGGCCCAGCGCAAGCTGAGCTCCATCGAATCGGCCGCCACCTTCTCCGTCGCCGGGTACGGCGTGCACTCGTCGAAGACCATCGCGATGTCGGAATCCAGCGTCTTCTGGATCTGCATCGACACTTCCGGCGACAGGAACACCTTCGAGCCATCCACCGGCGAGGCGAAGGTCACGCCTTCCTCGGTGATCCGGCGCTTGTGCGCCAGCGAGAACACCTGGAAACCGCCCGAGTCGGTGAGGATGGGCTTGTTCCAGCCGATGAAGCGATGCAGCCCGCCGAACGGCTCGATGACCTCCAGCCCCGGCCGCAGGAACAGGTGAAAGGTATTGCCCAGAATGATCTCGGCGCCGATCTCGGTAACGTCGCGCGGGGTCATCGCCTTGACCGAGCCGTAGGTGCCCACCGGCATGAACGCCGGCGTCTCCACCGTGCCGCGGGCAAACGTGAGGCGACCGCGGCGGGCGGCGCCGTCGGTGGCATGGAGGTCGAAGCGGAGGGAAGTCATCCGGGCATTATCGCGGGTTTTGCGCAAGGGGTTGCGCAAGGGGTCAGAGTCACTTTTCGCATGCGAAAAGTGACTCTGACCCCTCACCCCTTATCTTGCCCGACCCCGTGCGGCAGGATCAGCATGGCGTCGCCATACGAGAAGAAGCGGTAGCGCTGCTCGACCGCATGGCGGTACGCACCGAGCATGAATTCGCGCCCGGCCAGGGCGGACACCAACATCAGCAGGGTTGACTGCGGCAGGTGGAAATTGGTGATCAGGCCGTCGATGCTGCTGAAGCGGTAACCGGGGAAGATGAAGATCTGCGTCTCGCCGGCGAACGGGTGCAGCTCGCCGTCCCTGCTGGCGCTTTCCAGCGCGCGCACCACGGTGGTGCCCACCGCGATCACCCGCCCGCCGTTCGCACGGGCGCGGCGGATCTGCCCGATCAGGTGCGCGCCGACGTTGAGCCACTCGCGGTGCATGCGGTGGTCCTTGATGTCGTCCACGCGCACCGGCTGAAAGGTGCCGGCGCCCACATGCAGCGTGATGTAGCCGAAGTCGACGCCGCGCTCGCGCAGCCGGCCCAGCATCGGCTGATCGAAATGCAGCCCTGCGGTTGGCGCAGCGACCGCGCCGGGCTCGCGCGCGAACACGGTCTGGTAGCGTTCCATGTCGCTGGCGTCGGCGTGCCGCTCGATGTACGGCGGCAACGGCATCTCGCCCAGCTTCTGCAGCAGCTCCTCCAGCGGCTCTGGCGCCTCGAAACGCAACCGGAAGAAGCTTTCGTCGCGGCCCAGCACCAGCGCACGGCTGCCGTCGGCCAGCTCGATCCGGGCGCCCTCCTTCGGTTTCTTGCTCACCCCCAACTGCACCACCGCCTCGTGCGCGCCGGTGACCCGCTCGATCAGGATCTCCACCGCGCCGCCGGTGTCCTTGCGCCCGTACAGCCGCGCCGGCAGCACGCGGGTGTCGTTGAACACCAGCAGGTCACCCGGCCGCAGCAAGTCGGGCAGCTCGCGGAACATGCGGTCCTGCTGCGACTGCGCCGGCACATCCAGCAGCAGCATCCGGCTGGCCGAACGCTCCGGCAACGGCGCCTGCGCGATCAGCCCGGGCGGCAGCTCAAAATCGAAATCGGACTTCTTCAAGGGGCACAGCCGGTATCGGGAAACGGGGCATTATCCCGCAGCGGACCGATTCCCGTGCAGCGCCTACAGCCAGCCTTTTTGCCGCGCCAGCCGATACGCCTCGATGCGATTGGCGACACCGAGTTTGCCGATTGCCTCGGACGGGTCAGCGCACGGTGCCGTGCGACAGGTTCAGGTGTGCAGCGATGTCGCCGGCGGGCTGGCCCTCGCCGGCCAGGCGCCAGCCCTGCACCACTTCGAGCGGAACCGCGCCGAGGCAACGCACGCGCTTCAGCGCAGCTCATCGACGCTGCCTTCGTGGATCACTCTTCCGCGCGACATCACGCAGACGCGGTCGGCCAGCACCTCGGCCTCCTCCAGGTAATGCGTGGTCAACAGCTCCGAGCAACCCTTAGCCACCAATTGACGGATCGCCGCCCACAGCTTCCGCCGCGCCCCGATATCCATGCCCACGGTGGGCTCGTCCAGGATCTGCAGCTCGGGCCGGCCGCACAGCGCCAGCGCGAACTGCACGCGGCGCTGCTGGCCGCCGTAAAGCTTGCCGTAGGGCCGCAGCAGCAGGTCGGCGATGCCGCCAGCGTGGCGGTCTCGTCGCAGCCGCGCGGGTTCGGGTAATAGCTCATCGTCGGGCGCAGCAGCTCGCCCACGCGCAGCGTGGGCGGCAGACTGGCCGACTGCAGCATCACGCCGATGCGCCGGCGCACCTCGATGCGCTGCGGGTCGAGTCCGAACAGTTCGGCGCGACCCGTGTCCGGGCGAATCAATCCCAGCAGCAGGCTGATGCTGGTGCTCTTGCCGGCGCCGTTGGGACCGAGCAGGGCGAGCATTTCGCCGCGCCGCACGACGAGGTCCACGCGCCATCCATCCAGCGCGGCGAGTGGGCCGTAGCGCTTCACGGCGGCGGCAAGGCGGCAACGGTGGTGTCGTTCATGCGAGTGTCTCCTCTCGCCGCACAGCCTAGGCAGTGCGCGGCGTCGGCCCCAGTCGCCGCCGTCAATCATCGTGGGTGACAGCCGTCATCCACACGGCAAATTCTGCCCCAAGCGCCTGATCGGGCGAGGCAAAGCGCAGCGGCCATGGATCAGCCAGCCAGGCGTAGGGGGTACCGGGCAGGCCATGCCGCGAGTTATCCTCAGCATTCGTGGATACGCACCACCCGCCAAACCGGGCCGCGCGCCGCGGGAGCCGGGCTCCCCCCACGCACTACACGTTGGCCTGCTTCGCGCTGGGTGCGAGGCGCCGGCGGATCTGAGGAGATAGCCATGGGTGTGATCAACCAGTTGCGCGAACTGCGCGAATTCGGCGGCAAGCCGCGGACCGTCGGCCTGGACGACGCCACCATCGAGCGCATGGCGGCAAACGATCCCCTGCTGGGCCAGGCGGTGACCAACGCGGTGGCGCGCCATCGCGAGCTGCGTGCCGAGCTGGCGGCGGCTGGTATGGGTGATTTCCTCAAGCTCGACGAAGCTGAGCAGTTGGCCCGCGCACAGGCCGGTTTCGTCAACTTCTACCCGGACGACGCGATCAACCCGTACCTGCCGGCGGCCGCGCGCGGCCCGTGGATGGTCACCCTGAAGGGCGCCGTGGTGCACGACAACGGCGGCTACGGCATGCTCGGCTTCGGCCACAACAACCCGGCGATCCTGGCCGCGCTGGCCCGCCCGCAGGTGATGGCGAACGTGATGTCGCCCAGCGTGGCGCAGCTGCGCTTCACCGCGGCGCTGAACAAGGAACTGGGCCGCAGCCGCGGCGGCAGCCCGTACAAGCACTACCTGTGCCTGAACTCCGGCTCCGAATCGGTCTCGCTGGCCTGCCGCATCGCTGACGTCAACGCCAAGGCGATGACCGACACCGGCGCGCGCTACGCCGGCCGCACGATCAAGCGGCTGGCGGTGAAGGGCGCATTCCACGGCCGCACCGAGGCGCCGGCGCTGTACTCCGATTCCAGCCGCAAGACCTATCAGCAGAACCTCGCCAGCTACCGCCACGAGGACACCCTGATCACCGTGGCGCCCTACGACGTGGCGCAGCTGGAAGCCGCGTTTGCCGACGCCGACAAACATGGCTGGTTCATCGAGGCGATGTTCCTGGAGCCGGTGATGGGCGAAGGCGACCCCGGCCGCGCGGTGACCCCGGAGTTCTACCAGGCCGCGCGCGCGCTGACCGAATCGCACGGCAGCCTGCTGCTGGTCGACTCGATTCAGGCCGGCCTGCGCGCGCATGGCGTGCTGTCGTTCGTGGACTACCCCGGCTTCGAGGGCCTGCCACCGCCGGACATGGAAACCTTCTCCAAGGCGCTCAACGCCGGCCAGTACCCGCTCTCCGTGCTGGCCGTCGGCGACCGCGCCGCCGGGCTGTACCGCAAGGGCATCTACGGCAACACCATGACCGCCAACCCGCGCGCGCTGGACGTGGCCCTGGCCACGCTGGGCGAGCTCAGCGATGCCGTGCGCAGCAACATCCGCGAGCGCGGCAAGGAATTCGTCGACAAGCTCAACGCGCTGAAGAACGAGCTGGGCGGCCTGATCACCAAGGTGCAGGGCACCGGCCTGCTGTTCTCCTGCGAGCTGGCCGCGGACTACAAGTGCTACGGCGCCGGTTCCACCGAGGAATACATGCGCGAGCACGGCGTCGGCGTGATCCATGGCGGCGCCAACTCGCTGCGCTTCACCCCGCACTTCAACGTCACCAGCGCCGAGGTCGACCTGATCGTGTCGCATGTACGCCGGGCGCTGCTGGAAGGCCCGCGCAAGGCCAAGGCCGAGGCGGCCTGAACCGAACCCGCTGCGGCGACACTTGACGCGTCGCCGCAGCTGAATACTTCGTGCATGTCAGGTTCCACCCACTCCCGCCGCAGTGGCCGCCGGGCATAGACTGCCCGCGCCGGCGCTCGCCGGTCACCTAGGGAGGGTTCAACGATGTCGATGTCACTTCGTCTGCTTGCCGTCAGTGCCGCGCTGGCTTTCGCCGGTGCCGCCTTCGCAGCCACGCCGCAAGCCAGCACCGCCGCTGCTCCGGCCACCAAGCCACACACGGCGCAGCAGCAGCGCATGGTCGATTGCAACAAGCAGGCCACCGGCAAGAAAGGGGCCGAGCGCAAGACTTTCATGAGCAGCTGCCTGAAAGGTGGCAGCGCCGCAGCGGCCACCGCACCCACGGCGAAACAGGCCCAGCAGGAAAAGATGAAGACCTGCAACACCGACGCCACCGCCAAGGGGCTCAAGGGCGCGGACCGCAAGACCTTCATGAGCAGCTGCCTGAAGGGCAACGCCGCCACACCGTAAGACCTTCTGCAACTCCGGCCCCGCCGGCGCCCGTTCCTGCGTGCGCCGGCGGGGCCACTTCGCTAAGCTTCCCGACTGTCGCGCCCGCACCGCCCGGAAAGACAGTCATCCATGAAGATCGTCGAAGTGCGCCACCCGCTGATCCAGCACAAGCTCGGCCTGATGCGCCGTGCCGGCATCAGCACCAAGGAGTTCCGCGAGCTGGCTTCCGAGGTCGCCGCACTGCTCACCTACGAGGCCACCAAGGACCTGGAAACCGTCGAGGAAGAAATCGAGGGCTGGGCCGGGCCGCTGCAGGTGCACCGGATCAAGGGCAGGAAGATCACCATCGTGCCGATCCTGCGCGCCGGCCTGGGCATGCTGCCAGGCGTGCTCGACCTGATTCCCGCGGCCAAGGTCAGCGTGGTCGGCCTGCAGCGCAACGAGCACACGCTGAAGCCGACCACCTACTACGAGAAGCTCAGCGGGCGCATGGACGAGCGCATCGCACTGATCGTCGACCCGATGCTGGCCACCGCCGGCACCCTGGTCGCCACCGTCGACATGCTCAAGGCGGCAGGCTGCAAACGCATCAAGGGGCTGTTCCTGGTCGCCGCGCCGGAAGGCCTGGAGCGCATCACCGCCGCCCATCCCGACATCGAGATCTACACCGCCGCAATCGACCAGCGCCTCAACGAACGCGGCTACATCCTGCCCGGCCTCGGCGACGCCGGCGACAAGATCTTCGGCACCAAGCAGCTGCCAGCGAACGACTGACCGACACCTGGGTAGGAGCCCGCTGGCGGGCGATGCTTTGAAAGCCGGGATTCGGGATTCGCAAGAGCATCGTCCGCAAGCGCGGCTCCTACCCGTCATGGCTCGCCTCACCGGCCGAAGCGGTCGGTCGCCTCGATCAGCTCATGCACGTTGCCCGGCTCGAACGCCGAATGGCCGGCATCCTGCACGATGCGCAGCTCCGCCTCGGACCACGCCCGATGCAGGTCCCATGCGCTGCGCAACGGGCACACCACGTCGTAGCGGCCCTGCACGATCACCGCCGGGATGTGGCGGATGCGCCCGACGTTGCGCAGCAGCTGGTCGTCGTGCTCGAAGAAGCCGCCGTTGACGAAGTAATGGCACTCGATACGCGCGAACGCCAACGCGAACTCATCCTCGCCGCTGGACTCGATGTGCGACTGGTCCTGCCACAGGAAGCTGGTGGCGCCCTCCCATACTGACCAGGCACGTGCCGCGTCGGTACGCGTCTTCGCATCGGTGCTGGTCAGGCGGCGGTGGTACGCGCTCATCAGGTCGCCGCGTTCGACCTCGGGGATCGCGTTGAGATAGGTTTCCCACGCATCCGGATAAAGCGCATCGCAACCCTTCTGGTAGAACCACTCCAGCTCCCAGCGGCGCAGCATGAAGATGCCGCGCAACACCAGCTCGGTGACCTTGTCCGGGTGCGTCTGCGCATACGCCAGCGCCAGCGTGGAACCCCACGAACCGCCGAACACCTGCCAGCGGTCGATGCCGAGATGCCCGCGCAGGCGCTCGATGTCGGCGACCAGGTCCCAGGTGGTGTTGTCGGTCAACTCGGCATGCGGCGTGGACTGGCCGCAGCCGCGCTGGTCGAACAGCACGATGCGGTAGATCGCCGGGTCGAAGAAACGCCGGCATTTCGGATTGGTGCCGCCGCCCGGGCCGCCATGCAGGAACACCACCGGCTTGCCGTGCGGGTTGCCGCTCTGTTCGTAGTACAGCGTGTGCACGGGCGAAACCGGCAGGAAGCCGCTGTCGAACGGCTCGATTTCGGGGTACAGCGAACGCAGCGGCGACGACGGCATGACGGCTCCTCGGGATCGGCTAACAAGCCCGCAAGACTAGCATGGGCGCGGCTTGCGGACCTTCAGTCAGGCGCGAACAGCTTGCCTGGATTGAGCACGCCGTTGGGGTCGAACACCCGGCGCACCCCGCGCATCAGCGCGATCTCCGCCGCACTGCGGGTGCTTTCCAGATACGCCCGCTTGACCAGGCCGATGCCGTGCTCGGCCGAGATGCTGCCGCCATGGCGCTGCAGTGTCGCCGCCAGCAGCGCGGTGACGTGTTCGCACTGGGCGATGAACGCGTCCTCCACCAGGCCGTCCGGGCGCAGCACGTTGATGTGCAGGTTGCCGTCGCCGATGTGGCCGAACCAGACCACCTCGGCCTGCGGATACTCGCGCGCCAGCAACGCCTGCATCTCGTGCAGGAACGCCGGCACCGCGCTGATCCGCACCGACACGTCGTTCTTGTACGGCCGCCGCGGCGCCAGGCTCTCGGTGATGCCCTCGCGCAGCCGCCATAGCGCGGCGGCCTGCGCTTCGCTCTGCGCGATCACGCCGTCGCTGATCCAGCCTTCCGCCATGCCCTGCTCGAACGCGGCCAACGCGGCCTCCTGCTGCCGCTCGTCGGCCGCATCGAATTCGGTCACCACGTAGTAGGGATGGTCGCCGTCGATGGCGCGCTGCGCGCCGTGCGCCAGCACGTGCCGCAACGCATGGTCGGTGAAGAACTCGAACGCCTGCAGGACGAGCCGCGCGCGGAACAGTGCGAACACCTGCATCAACGCATCCATGTCCGGCAGCGCCAGCAGCATCACTTGCGACGGCGGCGGCGGATCGGTGAGCTTCAAGGTCGCCTCCACCACGATGCCGAGCGTGCCTTCCGAACCGACCAGCAGCTGGCGGAAATCGTAGCCGCTGGAGTTCTTGATCAGCCCGCGGTTGAGCTCAAGCAACTCGCCGTTGCCGGCTACCACTTTCAGCCCGGCGATCCATTCACGCGTGTTGCCGTAGCGGATCACCCGGATGCCGCCGGCGTTGGTGGCGATGTTGCCGCCGATCGAGCACGAGCCGCGCGCGGCGAAATCGACCGGGTAGACCAGGCCGCGCTCGCGCGCCGCCTCGTGCACGTGCTGCAGGATCATGCCCGGCTGCACGGTGAGCATGCGGTCGACCGCGTCGAAATCCAGCACCCGGTTCATCCGCTCCAGGCTCAACACCAGCTCGCCGTTGGCCGCCACCGCGCCGCCGGACAGGCCGGTGCGGCCACCGGACGGCACGATCGCCACGCGCGACTCGTTCGCCCAGCGCACGATGGCCTGCACCTCTTCGGTGCTGGTCGGCAGCGCGATGGCCAGCGGCGCCGGCGTCCAGCGGCGGGTCCAGTCGCGGCCGTAATGCTCCAGCTCGGCGGGTGCGTTGAGCACGCGCAGCTCCGGCAACCGGCGGGACAGTTCGGCGAGGCGAGGGTCGGACATGCTTGGGCTCCTGGGGCGTTCCCGCAGCCTGCCAGCCGCTTCGCCCCGCGTCCAGTGCTGCAGCGCCGCAAAATCTGGCATAGTGGGCGACAACGCCACTCGACCCGGGACGACCATGCAGACCTCCTACCCTCGCCAGGACATCAAGGTATTGCTGCTGGAAGGCGTCAGCGCCAGCGCGGTCGACAACTTCCGCCGCGCCGGCTACAGCCAGGTCGAGCTGCATGCCAAGTCACTGCCCGAAAACGAACTGAAGGCGCGCATCGCCGACGCGCACATCGTCGGCATCCGTTCGCGCACCCAGCTCACCGCCGAGGTGCTGGCCCAGGCCAAGCGGCTGATCGCAGTGGGCTGCTTCTGCATCGGCACCAACCAGGTGGATCTGGGCGCCGCGCGCAGGCTCGGCGTGCCGGTGTTCAACGCGCCCTACTCCAACACCCGCAGCGTGGCCGAACTGGTGATCGCCGAGGCGATCATGCTGCTGCGCGGTATTCCGCAGAAAAACGCGCAGTGCCATCGCGGCGGCTGGTCCAAGTCGGCCAGCGGCAGCTACGAGACGCGCGACAAGGTGCTCGGCATCGTCGGCTACGGCCACATCGGCACCCAGGTCGGCGTGCTGGCCGAGAGCATGGGCATGCGGGTGATCTTCCACGACATCGAGACCAAGCTGGCGCTCGGCAACGCACGCGCCGTGTCCAGCCTGGACGAGCTGCTGGAACGCGCCGACGTGGTCACTCTGCACGTGCCGGAAACCCCTGCCACCCGGATGATGATCCGTCGCGAGCAACTGGCGAAGATGCGCGCCGGCGCGATGCTGATCAACGCCTCGCGCGGCAGCGTGGTGGACATCGACGCGCTGGCCGCCGTGCTGCGCGCCGGCCACCTCTCCGGCGCCGCGGTGGACGTGTTCCCGACCGAACCCAAGGGCAACGACGACCCCTTCGTCTCGCCGCTGGTCGGTCTGGACAACGTGATCCTTACCCCGCACATCGGCGGCAGCACGCTGGAGGCGCAGGACAACATCGGCATCGAGGTGGCCAGCAAGCTGGTCCGCTACAGCGACAACGGCTCCACCCTGTCGGCGGTGAACTTCCCCGAAGTGGCCCTGCCCGAACACCCGCACAGCCGCCGCCTGCTGCACATCCACCGCAACGTGCCAGGCACGCTGTCGCGCATCAACGAGCTGTTCTCGGCCGGCAACATCAACATCGACGCGCAGTTCCTGCAGACCGACGGCGAAGTCGGCTACGTGGTGATCGACGTCAGCGCCGACGAGGCCCAGGCCAGCGAGCTGAAGGCGAAGCTGGCGGCAATCCCCGGGACGCTGCGCAGCCGGGTGTTGTATTAGGAACCCACTCCCTGCAGCGAAGTCACAAGCAGTCCGACACACAAGAGTGCGTTCGCGCTCAATCGTGAGGCGAGGCACACAAGAAAAACCCCGCAGAAGCGGGGTTTTTCTTGCTGCATCAACCGCAGGCCTTCAAGAGGTGGCCTGTCGGAGCACGCTTCACCACATCCTCTTGGCGTTTGGTCGCCTTGACGAGGACTTCGCGATATACCTTGTTCTTTTCGGATGAGGACGCGTTACGGATGAACTCCGCCATCGCGCTTCGCTCAACCTTTTTGGCGGTGAAGATACCCATCAGTCACTCACGTATTTCATGGTTGAAATGGCTACTCTCAAGCGCTTTTCATCGTACGCTTCGGGTGCGTGGTGATCAACGTTCTGGATGTTCGCTTGGTAGGATCGATTTGATCCATCATTGTTCTTCAGAAGTAGGTCAATTTTGATATCGGCACCATACTTCGCTTTTAAAGCGTCAACGACCCTTCGGGACTCAAAATATTGACTTATAAAGGTTTCTAGGTCAATACGACGCCCCTCGACGGCTTCCCTAGCGCAGACGAACTGCCAAGCCTGACACGGGTCCTGATACACATACAGAACCTGAACCACCCGCTTGTGCTGCAGCGATCGCTCTATGTTGTATCGAGCTTTGTTCCCGTTGGTCTAGCGTTCCGTCAAGTAGGAAGCTCTGGTCGTTGTCGAACACAAAGTCGATCATCTTGTCGACGATGATCGAGACCGCCGGCTGAAAGAGGTGGGCGTTGCCGCCGTTGTACATCGGAAATTCCGACCGCAGGTCGTCTGGGTCAATCCGAATGGTTGGCCCGACCGCAGCGACAAGCTCGATCGACGCCTCAGTTTTACCGGCTCCTGGCGACCCCGCCATGAAGATCGAGACCGGATCCTTTTCAGGTGGGTACTGTTCTTTTGAACACAACCTTCGAGCAATGTTCTTCTTGTTTGCTTTCGCGAACGCGATGGCATCGCCTTTGATCTGGTCGTCTGTCATGGCATCTCTCCCTCCGGCCGATCCTAGCAGCGAGAGGCGCATCTAATACGCACCGCATTCCTGGCCCTCAGCGACCCAGCAGATCACCCTTGGCTCGCGTACCCCGAGCCATCCTACGGACTTGGAGGGACTCAATGGGGGTGCCGATGTAGACAACAAAAAACCGCGCCAGAGCGCGGTTTCAGTGACATTCCGGATTGTCTAGAGTAGTCCAATTGGTCGGGGCGGCCGGATTCGAACCGACGACCCTCTGCCCCCCAGGCAGATGCGCTACCAGACTGCGCTACGCCCCGACGAAACGGCAATTCTAGCAGCTTGATGCCCGCTGCCGGAAGCGCGAATCGCGCTTCAGCGGCGCAGCAGGGTCAGCACTTCTTCCAGTTCCATCCGCACCTGGCGCACGATCTGGTGCGAGATGCTCGCTTCCATCCGCGCCTGCGGACCTTCCAGACGCGCGCGCGCACCGGTAATGGTGAAACCCTCGTCGTACAGCAGCGAGCGGATCTGGCGGATCATCAGCACGTCGTGGCGCTGGTAGTAGCGGCGGTTGCCGCGGCGCTTGACCGGGTTGAGGGCAGGAAACTCCTGCTCCCAGTAGCGCAGCACGTGGGGCTTCACCCCGCACAACTCGCTGACTTCACCGATGGTGAAGTAGCGCTTGGCCGGGATGGCGGGCAGCTCGGTGTTATTCCCTTGGTCCAGCATAGCCCTCGACTCTTACCTTGAGTTTCTGTCCCGGCCGGAACGTCACCACGCGCCGGGCGGAGATCGGAATCTCCTCGCCGGTCTTCGGGTTGCGCCCGGGCCGCTGGTTCTTCAGTCGCAGGTCGAAATTGCCGAAGCCGGACAACTTCACCTGTTCGCCGTTTTCCAGGGCTCCGCGGACCACCTCGAAATAGGCGTCCACGAACTCCTTCGCCTCGCGCTTGTTGAGGCCCACGTCGAGGAAAAGCCGCTCGGCCATTTCCGCCTTGGTCAGAGCCATCTCACCCTCGCAACTTTGCCTTGCATGATTGCTCCAACGCCGCTATGGCCTCGCGTACGCAACGGTCCGCGTCGTCGTCGGTAAGCGTGCGTGAAGCGTCCTGTAAAATCAAGCCCATAGCGAGGCTTTTTCGGCCTGCTTCGACTCCCTTGCCGCTGTAGCGGTCAAACAGGCGCAGTTCTTTCAGGCGTTCGCCCAGCGTGCGGCGAACCGTCTGCTCGATTTGTGACCAGTGGACCGTTTCCGGCAGGTCCATGGCAAGGTCGCGGCGCACGGCCGGGAACCGGGGCACTGCCTGCGCCTGGGGCAGGCGGCGCGCCAGCAGCGGCTCCAGCGCCAGTTCCAGCACATGCACGTCCGGGCCCAGGTCCAGCGCCTTGGCCAATTGCGGGTGCAGGGCGCCGAGGTGACCCACGATGAGGCCATCGCGCGTCACCCGGGCACCGCGCCCCGGGTGCAGCCAGCCCGGCAGGCCATCGGCATGCACCGACCAGCGCTGCGGCTCGCCGCCCCAGGCGAGCAGCGCATCCAGGTCGCCCTTGAGATCGAAGAAATCCAGCGCCCGCGTCGGTTCGCCCCATTGCTCGGCACGAGCCTTGCCACAGGCCACGATGGCCAGACTGGGCGTCTCGACCGGCGGATTGCCCTGCGCAAACACGCGAGCGACCTCGAACAGCCGCACCCGTTCCTGCTGGCGTGCGCGATTGTGGCGCAGTGCCTCGATCAGCCCCGGCAGCAGCGAGGGCCGCATCACCGCCAGATCGGCCGACAGCGGGTTGGCCAGCGGCACCAGTTGCCCGGTGAAGCCCCACTCCGCCAGCAGCTCGGCCGCCACGAAGGACAGGTTGACGGCCTCGTAGTAGCCGCGCGCGGCCAACTGCTCGCGCAGCGCCAGTTCGTTGATGCGCGCCTCCGGCTCGATAGCCAGGGTCAGCGCGCCAGCCGGGGTAGCCGTGGGAATGTTGTCGTAGCCGAAAATGCGCGCGACTTCCTCGATCAGGTCCTCTTCGCGTTCGATGTCGAAACGGCTGCTCGGCGCGGTGACCTGCCAGCCGTCGGTCGTCGCCGCGACCTGCATGCCCAGCGCGGTGAAGATGCGCGCCACTTCGGCGTCGGCCACGTCCACGCCGAGCACGCGCTGCAGACGCGCACGGCGCAGGACGACCGGAGCCGGTTTCGGCAGGTCGGCCGGATTCTCCGCCACCAGTACCGGGCCGGCCTTGCCGCCGGCGATCGCCAGCAGCAGCTCGCTGGCGCGCTCCAGCGCACGGCGCGGCAGTTCCGGGTCGACACCGCGCTCGAAGCGATGCGAGGCATCGGTGTGCAGGCCCAGCTTGCGCGCGCGGCCCATGATCGCGGCGGGTGCGAAATGCGCGGATTCCAGGAACACGTTGCGGGTGGCGTCGGTGACGCGCGAGTCGTGGCCACCCATCACGCCGGCCACGGCCAGCGCCTTCTTTTCGTCGGCGACCAGCACGAAGCTTTCGTCCAGTTTCGCCTCGTTGCCGTCAAGCAGCTTCAGCGTCTCGCCGCTGCGCGCGTGGCGCACCACGATGTCGCCCTCGAGCGTGTCGTTGTCGAACGCATGCAGCGGCTGGCCCAGTTCCAGCATCACGTAGTTGGTGACGTCGACCACCGCGCTGATCGGACGCAGGCCCGCGCGGCGTAGTCGCTCGGCCAGCCACAGCGGCGAGCGTGCCATCGGGTCGATGCCTTCGATGATGCGGCCAAGGTAACGCGGCGCATCCCTGCCCGCTTCCAGGCGGATGCCGCGACGCGCATCGCCGGTCACCGGCACGCTTGCTGCTGCCGGCAGCTTCACCATGCTGCCGAACAGCGCAGCCACGTCGTGCGCCAGGCCGACCATGCTCAGGCAATCAGGGCGGTTCGGGGTGAGCTTCAGCTCGAAGCTGGCATCCGGCAGACCAAGATAAGCAGCCAGCGGCTGGCCGACCGGCGCAGCGGCCGGCAGCTCCAGCAGGCCGGAGGCGTCGGCGTCGATGCCCAGTTCCTTCGCCGAGCACAGCATGCCGAACGATTCCACGCCGCGCAGCCTGGCCGCCTTGATGGCGATGCCGCCCGGCAACTTTGCACCGACCGTCGCCAGCGGCACCTTGATGCCAACGCGCGCGTTGGGCGCGCCGCAGACGATCTGCAACGGATCGCTCTGCCCCGCATCGACCTTGCACACCTGCAGCCGGTCGGCCTGTGGGTGCTTTTCGGCGGCGACGATCTCGGCCACCACCACGCCGGCCAGGTCGTCGCCCAGCGGCGTAACTTCTTCCACTTCCAGCCCGGCCATGGTCAGCGCATGGGCCAGTTCGGCACGATCGGCCTGCACATCCACCAGTTCGCGCAGCCAGTTTTCGGAGAATTTCATGGATTGAAGTCCGGGATTCGAGATTGGGGATTAGGGATTCGGAAAAGCGGGAAATCGAGGCTCTTGCGAATCCCGAATCCCCAATCCCGAATCCCGTTCCTCAAGCAAACTGCCTGAGGAAACGCAGATCGTTCTCGAAGAACGCGCGCAGGTCGGAAACGCCGTAGCGCAGCATCGCGAAGCGCTCCACGCCGAGGCCGAACGCGAAGCCGGTGTAGCGCTCCGGGTCGATGCCGCAGTTCTTCAGCACGTTCGGATGCACCATGCCGCAGCCGAGCACCTCCAGCCAGCGGGTGGAGCCGTCCTCGGCGTCCCAGCGAATGTCCACCTCGGCCGACGGCTCGGTGAACGGGAAGTAGCTGGGGCGGAAGCGCATCTCGAAGTCGCGCTCGAAGAACGCACGGATGAACTCGGCCAGAGTGCCCTTGAGGTCGGCGAAACTCGATGTCTCGTCGACCAGCAGACCCTCGATCTGGTGGAACATCGGCGAGTGGGTCTGGTCCGAGTCGCTGCGGTAGACCTTGCCCGGCGCGATGATGCGGATCGGCGGCTGGCGGCCGGCCATCGCGCGGATCTGCACCGGTGAGGTATGCGTGCGCAGCAGGCGGCGGTCGCCGCTGCCTTCGCCAGCAACGTAGAAGGTGTCATGCATGGCGCGCGCCGGGTGATGCGGCGGGAAATTCAGCGCCTCGAAGTTGTGCCAGTCGTCCTCGATCTCCGGGCCGTCGGCACGCTGGTAGCCGAGCCGCGCGAAGATCGATGCAATGCGCTCCAGCGCACGGGTGATCGGATGGATGCCGCCGCGCTCGCCGTCGCGGCCCGGCAGCGAGATGTCGATCGTCTCGGAGGACAGTCGGTGATCGAGCTCGGCCTGCTCCAGGCTCGCCTTGCGCGCGGCCAGCGCGCCGGCGAGGCGTTCCTTGACGAGGTTCACCTCGGCGCCGCGCGCCTTGCGCTCATCCGGCGCCAGCGCGCCCAGTGCCTTCAGCGCGGCGGTGACGATGCCGCTCTTGCCCAGCAGGCCGACGCGCAGCGCATCGAGCGCCTCCAGCGTGTCGGCCCTGTCGATGTCGGCCAGCGCCTGCGCGGCGCGGCTGTCCAGGTCATCCATCGATGCGGTTCCGTATGAAGTGCACAGAAACAAAAACGGGGAGAAGGCTTTGGCCTCCTCCCCGCGAACGTTCGCTCTTTTGAAGAGTGCGGCCATGGATGGCCGCTCCTGATCTTCGCGATCAAGGATGAGCGTACAGACTACGCCGCCAGACTGGCCTTCGCTTTCTCGGCGATCGCGCCAAACGCCTTGATGTCGTGCACGGCGATATCCGCGAGGACCTTGCGGTCGACGGTGATGCCGGCCTTGGAGAGGCCATTGATCAGGCGGCTGTAGGACAGCCCGAACATGCGCGCGGCGGCGTTGATGCGCACGATCCACAGCGCACGGAACTGGCGCTTGCGCTGCTTGCGGCCGATATAGGCGTACTGGCCGGCCTTGACCACGGCCTGGTTGGCAACGCGGAAGACCTTGCGGCGGGCGTTGTAGTAGCCCTTGGCGCGGCCGATGATTTTCTTGTGACGACGACGGGCGGTGACGCCACGCTTTACACGAGCCATGGTCTATCTCCTCACAAGTACGGCAGCATGCGAGCCACGCCCGGGGCGTCGCACGCCTTGAGGTGGTTCGGTGCACGAAGACCACGCTTCTGCTTGGTCGACTTCTTGGTCAGGATGTGCGACTTGAACGCATGGCCGCACTTGATCTTGCCCGACGCGGTCTTGCGAAAACGCTTCGCCGCCGCCCGGTTGGTCTTGATCTTGGGCATGGGATTGCTCCTTGTATGGGGTCCGCCCTGCGCGGGCAGCCCCGGTTTCTGACTGATCTGGCGGTGGCGGCGTCCCGGAGGACCTGGCCACGCTTTCCGTCCTGCCATGATCGGTGCACGACCCTTCCAGGCGGGTCGAACCCGTAATCATACGGGTTCAAAAAGCCAAACACCAGCACGAAGTGCTCACGATGGCCTCCTCTCCCTTCGGGAGAGGATTGAGGTGAGGGTGCGGGGCTTGCCCCGCTCCAATCCAATAAAGCGCTTTCTACCTTTGCCTCCTCTCCCTTCGGGAGAGGATTGAGGTGAGGGTACAGGGCTTGCCCCCGCTATCCAATAAGGCGGCTACTCCGGGAGACGCGGTGAAAGAGCATCGCCCGCGAGCGGGCTCCTACCAAAGGCGACCGGCTTACTTCTTCTTCGGCCCGATCATCATGACCATCTGGCGCCCTTCCAGCCGCGGGAACGACTCGACCTGGCCGTTGTCGCCGACGTCTTCCTGGATCTTCTTGGCCAGGTTCTGGCCGAGGTCCTGATGGGACATCTCGCGGCCGCGGAAGCGGATGGTGACCTTGACCTTGTCGCCCTCTTCCAGGAAGCGGAGCATGTTGCGCAGCTTGATCTGGTAGTCGCCCACGTCCGTGACCGGACGGAACTTCACTTCCTTGATCTCGACCTGCTTCTGCTTCTTCTTGGCGGCCTGCGCCTTCTTCTGGGCTTCGAACTTGAACTTGCCGTAATCCATGATGCGGCAGACCGGCGGGTCGCCGTTCGGCTGAATCTCGACCAGATCCATGCCTGCTTCCTGCGCCAGGCTGAGCGCCTCGTCACGGCTGAGGATGCCGAGCTGTTCCGAGTCAGCGCCGATCACGCGTACACGCGGCACGCGGATTTCCAGGTTACGACGATTGCCCTTGTTGTCGGTGGTAGCGATACCACGATCCTCCAGAAGAAGTAATGAAACAGACCGCCCGGCGCTCAGCGCCGGATTTCGGTCTCCAGTCGTTCGACGAAGCCGGCCAGCGGCATGCTGCCCAGGTCCTCGCCGGAACGGGTACGTACAGAAACGGCACCCGTTTCCCTCTCACGATCACCGACCACGAGAAGATAAGGCACTTTCTGCAGCGTATGTTCGCGGATTTTATAGCCGACTTTCTCGTTGCGCAAATCCGATTGTACCCGGAAACCTTTGTCGACAAGGGCTTGCGTCACTTCCCGAACGTAATTGGCCTGCGCATCGGTGATATTGATCACCACCGCCTGCACCGGGGCCAGCCAGGCCGGCAGCAGGCCGGCGTGATGTTCGATCAGGATGCCGATGAAGCGCTCCATCGAGCCGACGATGGCCCGGTGCAGCATCACCGGATGCCGCTTCTGCGAGTGCTCGTCCACGTATTCGGCACCCAGCCGCTCGGGCATCATGAAGTCGACCTGCATGGTGCCGACCTGCCAGTCGCGACCGATCGAATCCTTCATGTGGTACTCGATCTTGGGGCCGTAGAACGCGCCCTCGCCCGGCAGTTCGGTCCACTTCACCCCGGCCGCGGACAACGCGCCGCGCAGCGCCGCCTCGGCACGATCCCACACATCATCGTCGCCGATGCGCTTGTCCGGCCGCAGGGCCAGCGCAACATCGATGTCGTTGAAACCGAAGTCGGCATACACCTGCATGGCCTGGCGGTGGAACTCGGTGACTTCCGATTCAATCTGCCCGGGCGTGCAGAAGATGTGGCCATCATCCTGGGTGAACGCACGCACGCGCATGATGCCGTGCAGCGCGCCGGACGGCTCGTTGCGGTGGCAGCCGCCGAACTCGCCGTAGCGCAGCGGCAGGTCGCGGTAGCTGCGCAAGCCCTCGTTGAAGATCTGCACGTGGCCGGGGCAGTTCATCGGCTTCAGCGCAAACGTGTGCTTCTCCGATTCGGTGAAGAACATGTTCTCCTTGTAGTTGTCCCAGTGGCCGGACTTCTTCCACAGCGACACGTCCAGCACCATCGGGCAGCGCACTTCCTGGTAGCCGCTCTTCCTGTACACGCCGCGCATGTACTGCTCGACCTGCTGCCAGATCGCCCAGCCGTTCGGGTGCCAGAACACCATGCCCGGGCTCTCTTCCTGCTGGTGGAACAGGTCGAGCTGCTTGCCGATCTTGCGGTGGTCGCGTTTCTCGGCCTCCTCCCGCTGGTACAGGTAGGCCTTCAGGTCCTTGTCGTTGAGCCACGCGGTGCCGTAGATGCGGCTGAGCATCGCGTTGTTCGAATCGCCGCGCCAGTACGCACCGGCTACCTTCATCAGCTTGAACGAATGCAGCTTGCCGGTGTTCGGCACGTGCGGGCCGCGACACAGGTCGGTGAACGCGCCCTGCGAATACAGCGACAGCTCCTGATCCGCCGGGATGCCCTCGATGATCTCGACCTTGTAGCTCTCGCCGATGCCGCGGAAGAACGCCACCGCCTCGTCGCGCGACTTCACACTGCGCGTCACCGGCAACTGCTCGGCCACGATCTTGTGCATCTCCGCCTCGATCTTCGGCAGGTCGTCCGGGGTGAACGGGCGCTCGTAGGCGAAGTCGTAATAGAAGCCGTTGTCGATCACCGGGCCGATGGTGACCTGCGCGCCCGGGAACAGCCGCTGCACGGCCTGGCCCATCAGGTGCGCGGTGGAGTGGCGCAGGATCTCCAGCGCCTCGGGGCTCTTCTCGGTGACGATCTGCAGGCTAGCGTCGTGCTCGATCGGGAAGCCGGCGTCGACCAGCTTGCCATCGACCTTGCCGGCCAACGTGGCCTTGGCCAGGCCGGCGCCGATCGAGGCAGCCACGTCCTGCACGGTGACGGGGTGGTCGAACGGCTTCTTGCTGCCGTCGGGTAGCGTGATTTCAATCATGGGGCTTCTCTGGAAAAGCAAAAAAGGGCATGACGCCCTTTCTTTGTCAACGAAGGCGTGGTGGCGGTCAGTGGTGGAAGCAGGTAGTTGCCATGTCGCACACTCGGCCGGCGCGCAGCGCGGGCCACCTCAGATCTCGTGGGTGATGCCGAAACGCTAGTTTAGCCCGGATGGCCTGTCAATCCACGCCCGACGCAACCTGACCGGCCGGGCCCGACGATACAATGCCGTCGATCTTCCGAGGACACTCCATGCGCATCCTGGTCACCGGCACCGCCGGCTTCATCGGCGCCGCCCTGGCGCAGCGCCTGCTGGCGCGTGGCGACGTGGTGCATGGCATCGACAACCACAACGACTACTACGACCCGGCGCTGAAGGAAGCCCGCCTGGCACGCTTCATCGACCACCCGGACTATACCCACCAGCGCGCCGACCTGGCCGACGCCGCGGCAGTGGACCACGCCTTCGCCACGTTCCGGCCGCAACGGGTGGTGAACCTGGCCGCGCAGGCCGGCGTGCGCTATTCGCTGCAGAACCCGCGCGCCTATGTGCGCAGCAACCTGGACGGCTTCCTCAACGTTCTCGAAGGCTGCCGCCACGGCAAGGTCGAGCACCTGGTGTACGCCTCGTCCAGCTCGGTCTACGGCGCCAACCGCAAGCTGCCGTTCGCGGTGGAGGATGCGGTCGATCACCCGGTCAGCCTGTACGCAGCCAGCAAGAAGGCGAACGAGTTGATGGCGCACAGCTACAGCCATCTCTATGGCTTGCCCACCACCGGCCTGCGCTTCTTCACCGTGTACGGGCCATGGGGTCGGCCGGACATGTCGCCGATGCTGTTCGCCGACCGCATCAGCCGCGGCGAGCCGATCGACGTGTTCAACCACGGCCACCACAGCCGCGACTTCACCTACATCGACGACATCGTCGAGGGCGTGATCCGCACGCTCGACCACCCGGCCGAACCGGACCCGGCCTACGACGCCGAGCGGCCGAACCCCGGCACCTCCAATGCGCCGTACCGCGTCTACAATCTCGGCAACGACCAGCCGGTGCAGCTGCTGCGCTTCATCGAACTGCTGGAACAGCACTTCGGCCGTACGGTGGAAAAGCGCCTACTACCGATGCAGCCCGGCGACGTGCCGGACACCTGGGCCGACGTGTCGGCACTACGCCGCGACGTGGGCTACGCGCCGAATACCTCGATCGAGGACGGCGTGGCCAAGTTCGTGGCGTGGTACCGCGAGTACTTCAATCGCTGAACGCAGGAGCCCGCTGGCGGGCGATGCTTTTGGAGCCGGGATTCGGGATTCGGGATTCGCAACGGCAAAAGCATCGCCCGCGAGCGGGCCCCTACAAGCGATGGGACGCTGGCTTCAGAACGGCTTGGCGAGCACCAGCCAGATCACGGCCAGCAACAGCAGCACCGGCGGCTCGTTGAGCCAGCGCAGCGCGCGCGATGACGGCAGTGCGCCGCCCTTCTCGCTGCGCTTGAGCATGCGCCCGGCCCACACGAAATACGCCAGCAGGACGGCGACCAGGGTCAGCTTGGCGTCGATCCAGTGCGTGCCGGCGGTCACGTCGGGCAGGGACTGCGGAAACACCCGCCAGCCCTGCCACAGCACCAGCCCGAACAGGAAGGCGATGCCGAACATGTTGTGGCCGAACTTGTACAGCCGCCGCCCCATCAATTGCAGCCGCGCCAGCACCGCCGGTTCGTGCGCCGCCTCGGCGATGTTCACCAGGATCCGCGGCAGGTAGAACACCGTGGCCATCCAGGCGATGACGAACAGCAGGTGCAACGACTTGATCAGCAGGTAGGTCATGGCGAAACCGCGTGGCCGCTGCAGGGCGCAGCGCCCGCGATGATAACGCGGCGCCCCGCTCAATTCCGCGCCGGGCCGATCCGTTCCTGCAGGGCCTGCAGCAGGCGTTCCTGCAGCACCTCGTCGAGCGGTGCATCGTGGCAATCGGTGAGCTGGAAGAAATCCTCCACCCGTTCGCCGAAGGTGGCGATGCGTGCATCATGCACGCGCACGCCGATAGCCAGCATCACCTGCGCCACCGCGGCCAGCAGGCCGGGACGATCGGCACCAACCAGCGCCAGCTGGGTGCGGTCGCCGGCGGCGTGGAAACTGATCTGCGGAGCCATCTGGAAATGCTTCTGGTGGCGCGACATGCCGCGCTTGCTCGGCTGCACGCCGGCCGACTGCGCCAGCGCACGCTGCAACCGTTGCTGCAGCTCCTCCGCCCGCGCCGCGCTCACCGGCTGCTGGCTGTCCGCGTCGAGCAACAGCAGGGTGTCCAGCGCCATTCCGGTCGGCGAACTGAGGATGCGCGCCTCCACCACCGAGAAACGCAAGCGATCCAGCACTGCGGTGATGGTGGCGAACAGGCCGTCGCGATCGGGCGTGTAGACGAACAGCTCGGTGCTGCCGCGCACCGACAACGGGTGCACCGCCACCAGCGGCAGCGCGCCGTGCGCCCGCAGGATCGCCGCGGTCTGCCAGGCGATCTGTTCGGGTCGGTGGCGCAGGAAGCTGAGCTGCGGGAAGTCGGCCCAGATCCGCGCCACCTCGGCTTCGGCATGCCCCTCGTTCAGCAACAGCGCCAGCGCGTACTCGGAGCATTCGCGCACGCGCGCGCCGATATCGCGCGGCAGCTCCACGTCGCTGCGCAAGGCGTAGCGGGTACTGGTGTACAGGTCGGCCAGCAGCCGGTCCTTCCAGCCGTTCCACAATCGCGGACTGGTGCCGATGATGTCGGCGATGGTCAGCAGATACAGCTGGCCGAGCCGCTCGCGACTGCCGACGACTTGCGCAAACCGGTGCACCACCTCCGGATCGGTGATGTCCTGACGCTGCGCGGTGGTGCTCATCAGCAGGTGCCAGCGCACCAGCCAGGCGACCTGCTCGACGTCGCCCGGCGGCAGGCCCAGCCGGCTGCAGAAGGCGCGCGCATCCTGCTCGCCCAGCACCGAGTGGTCGCCGCCGCGGCCCTTGGCGATGTCATGGAACAGCCCCGCCAGCAGCAGCACTTCCGGCACCGGCAGGCCGGCCCAGATTTCGCAGCCCAGCGGAAATTCGCGCTGCGCCGCCGGGTCGGCAAAGCGCGCCAGGTTGCGCAGCACGCGCAAGGTGTGCTCGTCGACCGTGTAAACGTGGAACAGGTCGTACTGCATGCGCCCGAATACCTTGCCGAACGCGGGCAGGATCGCCGCCAGCAAACCGTGCCGGTTCATCCGCCACAACGCCTCCACCGCCGGCGCGCCGCGGCGCAGCAGCCGCAGGAAGACGGCCAGCACCTCACCGTCGTCGGCCAGCGCATCGCCACGCGCGGCGGTGGCCTGGTGGATGCGACGCATGGTGTCGGCGCTGAAGCCGACCACGCCGGGCTGGTCCATCCGGGCGATGAAGATTTCCACCAGGGCGGCCGGCCGGCGCATGAACAACTGCGGGTCGACCGCCGCCAACCGCTTGCCGTAACGCACGAAATCGGTACCCACCGGGGCCGCTTCCTCCGGCGGTTCCAGCATCTCCTCGAAGCGTTCGGCCACCTGCACGCCGAGCCGCTCGACCTGGCTGGCGGCGCGGTAATAGCCCTGCATGAACTGCTCGACGCCCAGGTTCTTCGCGTGTTCGTCCTCGAAGCCCAGCCGCGCGGCCAGCGCACGTTGATAATCGAACAGCAGGCGCTCCTCGGGGCGCCCGGCCTCCAGGTGCAGCGCATAGCGGTAGCGGCGCAACACCGCCTCGGATTGCTCCAGCACGGCCTGCTCGGCGGGGTCGAGCAGGCCTTCGGCCACCATGTCGGCCAGGTCGTCCGCATGCGCCAGCCGCCGCCCCATCCAGCGCAGCGAGTCGAGCGTGCGCAGGCCGCCGGGGCCGTCCTTGAGGTTGGGCTCCAGGTTGTAGGCGGTATCGTCGTAGCGGGCGTGCCGCGCATTGCGCTCGGCCAGCCGGGCAGCCAGGTAGGCCGGCGCCGGCCACAGCGCCGGATCGTCGACGATGGCCTTGAGCCGTGCGTCGAACGCCGCATCGCCGGCCAGCCGGCGCGCATCCAGCAGGCTGGTGAACACGCTGGCGTCCTGCGCGGCCAGTGCACGGCACTGCGCGGCATCGCGCACCGCGTGGCCGACCTTCAGGCCGACATCCCACAGCGTGGCGAAGAATTGCTCCAGCGCGCGCAGGCGCGCCGGCTCCGGTGCCTGCACCAGCGCCAGCAGGTCCACGTCCGAATACGGAAACAGCAGACCGCGGCCAAAGCCGCCAACGGCGAACAGCGCCGCTCCGGTCACCTCGCCGAGGCAGGCGGTCCACACGTGCGCCACGACGCGCGCCACCGAGTCGCCGCGCCGCCGCGCCAATGCACTGGCATCGGCGCCGTCGCGGAACGCTGTGGCCAGCACGCGATCGACGTCGCCCAGCAGCTGCCGCAACGCCTGCCGCGCCTCGGCCGAAACGCCCGAGCGCGGCACGGCCGTCGGCAGACGGGGCAAGGGCGGAAGCACGACGCTCATCGGCGGAGCCCGGGACGGTGGAGAAGGATCACCAGTCTGCCACGCCCCCTCGGGCAAATGCCGCACCCTGGCGGCAGCGCCGCCCTTGCGAATCCCGAATCCCTGCTCCCGAATCCCGGCTCTTCAGGCATCCGGCCAGGGCGTGAGGATCTCGAAGCCGTCGTCGGTCACCGCGATGGTGTGTTCCCACTGCGCGGACAGCGAGTGGTCCTTGGTCACCACGGTCCAGCCGTCCGGCAGCTGACGGGTCTGCGGCTTGCCGGCGTTGATCATCGGCTCGATGGTGAAGGTCATGCCCTTCTTCAGTTCGACGCCGATGCCGGGCTTGCCGTAGTGCAGCACCTGCGGCTCGTCGTGGTAGACCTTGCCGATGCCGTGGCCACAGTATTCGCGCACCACCGAGAAGCCGGCCGCCTCGGCATGCTGCTGGATCGCATGGCCGATGTCGCCCAGCGTGGCACCCGGTCGCACCGCCTGGATACCGCGCATCATCGCCTCGAACGTGGTGTCGACCAGCCGTTTGGCCAGCACCGAGGGCGTGCCGGCGATGTACATGCGGCTGGTGTCGCCGTGCCAGCCGTCCTTGATCACGGTGACGTCGAGGTTGACGATGTCGCCGTCCTTGAGCACCTTGCCCTCGTTCGGGATGCCGTGACAGATCACGTGATTGACCGAGGTGCACAGGGTCTTGGGGAAGCCGTGGTAGCCGACGTTGGCCGGGATCGCCTTCTGCACGTTGACGATGTGCTCGTACGCGCGCCGGTCCAGTTCCTCGGTGGTGACGCCCGGTTTGATGTACTCCTTGAGCATCGCCAGCACTTCGGCGGCCAGCTTGCCGGCGACGCGCATACCTTCGAGGTCGGCGGGGGATTTGAGGGTAATGGCCATGGATTCCACTCATATGGCGGCAAAAGCTGCGAAAATCCAGCAACTTGCCGCACTGCCGGCGCACCGGCTACAATTTCGGAGTTTTGCAGACCTGACAGGCCGTCTTGACGGCCCGGCCAGCGCAAAGCGAATGGGAATTGTAACCCTCCGCGGTACAACACCCAAACCAACGCCACACACGCATCGGCACCGCCTTCGGGGTGCCGCGCCTCGCCCGCCATAACACTGGGCCAGCCGCGGTCGAAGCCGGGGATGCGTGGAGGTCCCAACCCCCAGGTTCCTTTCCAAGGGAACCGACAATCGGAGCAACACCCCATGGCACAAGTCACCATGCGTCAGATGCTGGAAGCCGGCGTCCATTTCGGTCACCAGACCCGTTACTGGAACCCCAAGATGGCCCCGTACATCTTCGGCGCCCGCGGCAAGATCCACATCATCAACCTCGAAAAGACCCTGCCGCTGTTCACTGACGCGATGAACTTCCTGTCGGGCCTGGCGCAGAAGCGCGGCACCATTTTGTTCGTCGGTACCAAGCGCTCGGCGCGCGAGCCGCTGGCCGAAGAGGCCGCCCGCGCCGGCATGCCGTTTGTCACCTCGCGCTGGCTCGGCGGCATGCTGACCAACTTCCGCACGGTGAAGCAGTCCGTGTCGCGCCTGAAGGAGCTGGAAGCGGCCGAGACCGACGGCTCGTTCGACAAGCTGGTCAAGCACGAAGTGCTGGCCCGCCGGCGCGAGCGCGACAAGCTGCAGGCCTCGTTGGGTGGTATCAAGGACATGAACCGCCTGCCCGACGCGCTGTTCGTGATCGACATCGGCCACGAAGACATCGCCGTGCAGGAAGCCAAGAAGCTCGGCATCCCGGTGATCGCGGTGGTCGACACCAACTACAACCCGGAGCTGGTCGACTACGCCATCCCGGGCAACGACGACGCAATCCGCGCGATCCAGCTGTACGCCCGCGCCGCCGCCGACTCGATCCTCGAAGGCAAGGCCGCCGCGCCGGCCGCCGCCCAGGGCGACGCGAACGACTTCGTCGAGCTGGACGAGGAAGGCAACCCGGTCGCCAAGGTCGACCGCAAGCCGGCCCCGCGCCGCGACGCCGCCCCGCGCAAGAGCGCCCCGCGCCGCGATGGCGGCCGTGACGGTGGCCGCGGCCCGCGCAACGACGGCGCGCCTGCCGCCAAGTAAGCGCGACGACGGCGAGTCACCACCGCCGTCGCCTCCACCCGCGATAACCGCGCGGTGACGCTTGCCGTCACCGCGCAACCAAAGCATTAGAGGACTACCGATGAGCAATATTTCCGCACAACTGGTCAAGGAGCTGCGCGAGCGGTCCGGCGCCGGCATGATGGAATGCAAGAAGGCGCTGGTCGAGAACAACGGCGACATCGAAGCCGCGATGGAATGGCTGCGCAAGTCCGGCCTGGCCAAGGCCGACAAGAAGGCCAGCCGCGTCGCCGCCGAAGGCCGCATCGTGGCTGCCCAGACGAAGGGCAAGGCCGTGCTGGTCGAGATCAACTGCGAGACCGACTTCGTCGCCAAGGACGCCAGCTTCCTGAAGTTCACCGATACCGTCGCCGACGTCGCGCTGAACTCCGGCGCCGCCGACATCGACGCACTGAAGACTGCCGCCTATCCGGGCGCCGCCAACGTGGAGGAAGCCGCCAAGGCGCTGGTCGCCACCATCGGCGAGAAGATCGACGTGCGCCGCGTGGCCCGCGTCGAGACCGACGGCCTCATCGGCAGCTACATCCACGGCGGTCGCATCGGCGTGCTGGTGGCGCTCAAGGGCGGTTCCGAGGAGCTGGCCAAGGGCATCGCGATGCACGTCGCCGCGATGAACCCGACCTACGTCCGCGCCGAGGACGTGCCGGCCGACTTCCTGGCCAAGGAGAAGGAAATCGCACTGGCCGCCATGTCGGACAAGGAAAAGAACAAGCCCGCCGACATCCTGGAGAAGATCGTCTCCGGCAAGGTCCACAAAATCGTCGCCGAGGTCACCCTGCTCGGCCAGCCCTACGTGCTGGATACCAACCTGACGGTGGCCGAGGCGCTGAAGAAGGAAGGCGCCGACGTGGCTTCGGTGGCCCGCCTGGCGGTCGGCGAAGGCATCGAGAAGGTGGAAGAGGATTTCGCCGCCGAGGTGATGAAGCAGGCCGGCCTGAGGTAACCCGTCATCCCTGACGGGAAAACCGGCCATCCAGGGCCGGACTGTTCAGAAAAGCCGTGCTTCAAACAAAGGGCCGCGGGAAACCGCGGCCCTTTTCGTTTTCGGGGCCGGAACCCGGCCGCACGCACTCGTTCCTCACTCCTCTTCGCTCACCCCTCGTTCCCGCTCTCCATTACAATACGGCGGTTTGCCCCACACAATCCGGAGAACCCATGAGCGACCAGCCCAAGTACCACCGCATCCTGCTCAAGCTCTCCGGTGAAGCGCTGATGGGCGACGCCGACTACGGCATCGACCCGAAGGTGATCGGCCGGCTCGCCGAGGAGATCATCGAAGTGCGCAAGGCTGGCGTGCAGGTGGGCGTGGTGATCGGCGGCGGCAACATCTTCCGCGGTGCCGGCCTCGCCGCCGCCGGCATGGACCGCGTCACCGGCGACCACATGGGCATGCTGGCCACCGTGATGAATGCGCTGGCGATGGCCGACGCGATCGAGAAGCGCGGCGGCTACGCGCGGGTGATGAGCGCGATCCAGATCCATGACGTGGCCGAGGACTACATCCGCCGCCGCGCGATCCGCCACATCGAGAAGGGTCGCATCGTGCTGTTCGCCGCCGGCACCGGCAACCCGTTCTTCACCACCGATTCGGCCGCTGCGCTGCGCGCGGTGGAGGTCGGCGCCGACCTGCTGCTGAAGGCCACCAAGGTGGACGGCGTGTATACCGCCGACCCGGCCCGCCACGCCGACGCCACCCGCTACGAGCAGCTCACCTACGGCGACGTGATCCAGCGCAACCTGCAGGTGATGGACACCGCCGCCATCGCGCTGTGCCGCGACCACGGCATGCCGCTGCGCATCTACGACATGACCGTGCCGGGCAGCCTGATGCGGATCATGCGCGGCGAGTCGATCGGCACCCTGGTCGACGGCGGCTGACCACACCGCAGCAAGCCACACCCGTCGCCACTGCTATAATTGAACGTTGCCAGATCGCCCGGGAAGCGCCACATGCTCAACGACATCAAGAACGATGCCCAGACCCGCATGGGCAAGAGCATCGAATCACTCAAGCACGATCTCACCCGCATCCGCACCGGCCGCGCCAGCACGGCGCTGGTGGACGGCATCAAGGTGTCCTATTACGGCGCCGACATGCCGCTGCCGCAGGTCGCCTCGGTCACCCTGTCCGACGCGCGCACGATCATCATCACGCCGTGGGAAAAGAACATGGTGGCGCCGATCGAGAAGGCGCTGATGGCCTCCGACCTGGGCATCACGCCGACCACCGCCGGCACGGTGATCCGCCTGAACATGCCTGCGCTCACCGAGGAGCGCCGCAGGGAGCTGGCCAAGCACGTGGCCCACGAGGGCGAGAACGCCAAGATCGCCATCCGCAACGTGCGCCGCGACGCCTTGCAGCAGGTCAAGGACCTGCTCAAGGAAAAGCAGATCACCGAGGACGACGATCGCCGCGTCGACGACGAGATCCAGAAACTCACCGATCGCGCGGTGAAGGACGTCGACGTCGTGGTCAAGGCGAAGGAAGAGGAGCTGATGGCGCTTTGACCACGCCATCGCCAGTCCCCATTTCATGACCCAGGCCAAGGCACCCCCGGTCCCACGCCATATCGCCATCGTGATGGATGGCAACGGTCGCTGGGCCAAGGCCCGCCATCGCCCCCGCAGCTTTGGCCACAACGCCGGCCGCAAAGCCGTGCGCGAGGCGATCGAGGCGTGCCTGCGCGAGGGCGTGCAGGCGCTGACGCTGTTCGCCTTCTCCAGTGAGAACTGGCAGCGCCCGCAGGATGAGGTCGGCGCGCTGATGAGCCTGTTCGTGCGCGCGCTGGACAAGGAGGTGGACGAACTGCATGGCCATGGCGTGCGCTTGCGCTTCATCGGCGACCTGGCCGCCTTCGACGAGGCGCTGCGCGAGCGCATGCAGGCTGCGATGGACCGCACCGCCGCCAACGAGCGGCTGCAAGTGAACATCGCGGTGAGCTACGGCGGCCGCTGGGACATCGTGCAGGCCAGCCGCCAGGCTGCCGCCGCGGTGGCGCGCGGTGAGTTGCGCGCGGAGCAGATCGACGAGGCGACGCTCGGCCAGTGGATGTGCCTGGCCGAGCTGCCGCCGCTGGACCTGTTCATCCGCACCGGCGGCGAATGCCGTGTCAGCAACTTCCTGCTATGGCAGGCCGCCTACGCCGAACTGTACTTTACCGATACGTTGTGGCCCGATTTCGACCAGGCCTGCCTGCGTCGGGCCATCGAGGACTATGTCTGCCGGGAACGCCGCTACGGCCGCACCGGCGAACAGGTCACCACCGCTTCCTAGAGGATCTGCATGCTGCTTCAGCGCATTCTCACCGCCCTGGTGCTCGCGCCGCTGGCGATCCTGATCATCCTGCTGCCGCCGACCGGCGTCTTCGCGGGCATCGCCGCGCTGGCGTTCCTGGCTGCGTGGTGGGAGTGGGCGCAACTGAGCGGCCTGCAAAGCCACGCGTGGCGCGCCGCCCTGCTGGTGGTGGCGGCCGCCGTATTCGCCCTGCTGTGGCGGGGCCACGCCACGGCGCTGAGCCCGCTGCTGCTGGCCGCCGGCGTCGCCTGGTGGCTGCTGGCCTGTCTGTGGCTGCGCCACTTCGCGTTCGCCGCGGCACCCACCCGCGAGAACCGCAGCCTGAAACTGCTCGCCGGCGCGCTGGTGATCTTTCCGACCTGGGTCGCCCTGGTCGGCATCCATGCCCGCCTGCCGCACGGCCACTGGTGGACCCTGCTGGCGCTGGTGATCGTGTGGGCGTCCGACATCGGCGCGTATTTCAGCGGCCGTACATTCGGCAAGCGCAAGCTGGCGCCGCAGATCAGCCCCGGCAAGACCTGGGCCGGCGCCTACGGCGCGATGGCGGCCGGCGTGCTGGTGGCCGAAGCTGGCGGCTGGCTGCTCGGCGTGCGCGGCGCCGCGCTGCTGGCGCTGGCGCTGCTGGCCGCGCTGACGGTGGCGGCGTCGATCGTCGGCGATCTGATCGAGAGCCTGATGAAGCGGCACGCACAGGTGAAGGATTCGGGCACCCTGTTCCCCGGCCACGGCGGCCTGCTGGACCGCCTGGACAGCGTGTTCGCCGCGCTGCCGGTGTTCGCTGCCGGCCTGGCGCTGCTGGAGCTCGGCCTGTGAAGAACGTCGCCGTCCTCGGCGCCACCGGTTCGATCGGCGGCAGCACGCTCGACGTGATCGCGCGCCATCCCGATCGTTTCCGCGCCAGCGTGCTGACCGCGCATCGCCAGGTCGAGGCGTTGGCGGCGCTGTGCGCGCAGCACCGGCCGGATCTGGCGGTGATCGCCGATCCCTCGCTGGAAGCCGAGCTGGCGCGCCGGCTGGCCGCTGCCGGCGTACGCTGCGAAGTGGCCAGCGGCCATGCCGCGCTGGCGGCCGCTGCCGCCGGCGCACTGTGCGACACCGTGGTCGCGGCGATCGTCGGTGCCGCCGGGCTGGAATCCACCCTGGCCGCTGCGTACGCCGGCAAGCACCTGCTGCTGGCCAACAAGGAATCCATCGTGATGGCCGGCCCGCTGCTGCTGCAAGCGGTCACCGCCGGCGGCGGCGCGCTGGTGCCGGTCGACTCCGAACACAACGCGATCTTCCAGTGCCTGCCGGGCGGACGCCCCGAGCTGCGCGGCAGCGGCGTGCGCCGGCTGATCCTGACCGCCTCCGGCGGCCCGTTCCGCGGCCGCACGCGGGCGCAACTGGCGGACATCACGCCGGACCAGGCCTGCAAGCATCCGAACTGGGTGATGGGGCGCAAGATCTCGGTCGACTCGGCCACGCTGATGAACAAGGGCCTGGAGGTGATCGAGGCGCACCATTTGTTCGGCGCGCCGGCCGAGGCGATCGACGTGGTGGTGCATCCGCAGAGCCTGGTGCATTCGATGGTGGAATACGTCGACGGCTCGGTACTGGCCCAGCTCGGCAACCCGGACATGCGCACCGCGATCGCCCATGCGCTGGCCTGGCCGGAGCGGGTCGAGTCCGGCGTGCCGTCGCTGGACCTGGCCGCCTGCGCCCCGCTGCAGTTCGAGCCGCCGGACCTGGCCACCTTCCGCTGCCTGGCGCTGGCGTTCCAGGCGTTGCGTGCCGGCGGCGACAGCCCCGCCGTGCTGAATGCCGCCAACGAAGTGGCGGTGGCAGCCTTCCTGGCCGGCACGCTGCCATTTCTGGCGATCGCCGACGTGGTCGAGGCCGTGCTGGCGGAACTGCCGGGGCAAGCCGTGGTCGATGTTGAAACCCTGGGTGAACGCGACCATGCGGCGCGGGAGGCTGCCCGCCGCGTTCTGCGCAATGCTTGCTGATATTCTTGCTTCGATGACTTTTCGCCACGGTATTCGATGACTGCCTTCTTCGGCTCGGTGTTCTGGCTGCTGGTCACGCTCGGCGTGCTGGTGACCTTCCATGAGTTCGGCCACTACTGGGTCGCGCGCCGCTGTGGGGTCAAGGTGCTGCGCTTCTCGGTCGGTTTCGGCAACGCGATCTGGAAGCGCATCGGCCGTGACGGCACCGAGTACCAGATCGCCGCGATCCCGCTGGGCGGCTATGTGAAGATGCTCGACGCACGCGAGGGCGAGGTCGACCCGGCGCTGCGCGGGCAGGAATTCACCGGCAAGCCGGTGTGGCAGCGCATCGCCATCGTGGCGGCCGGGCCAGGCTTCAACCTGATCTTCACCATCGCCGCGTTCTGGCTGATGTTCATGCTGGGTCGCCCGGACGTGGCCCCGCTGGTGACCGCCACGCCGCAGAGCATCGCCGCCAGCGCCGGCATCCAGCCAGGTGACCGCCTGCTCAGCATCGACGGCCGCGACGTCTCTACCTGGACCGACTCGATGGACGCGCTGGCCAACGCCCTGCTCGGGCGCGCACCGCTGCCGCTCACCGTGCGCGGCGCCGACGGCCACCAGCGCGAACTGGTGCTGCCGCTGGACGAACTGCCGCCGGGGCAGGACGTGGGCCAGTACCTGGGCAAGCTCGGCCTGAAGCTGGCACCACCGCCGGCGGTCGCCGCCACCGTGATGGCCGGCCAGCCGGCTGCATTGGCCGGCATGCGCGGCGGCGACCGCATCGTCAGCGTCAACGGCCAGTCGGCGGACGACTTCGCCGCGTTCGGCAAGCTGGTGCAGACCGCAGCGGCCAAGTCGCCGAGGCTGGCGATCGGCATCGAGCGCCACGGGCAGCCGTTGCGGCTGGACATCACCGCCAAGTGGGAATCGCTCGAAGGCCAGCCGCCGAAGTGGGTGCTGGGCGTCGGCGCGCCGCCGGTCGAAGCGGCCACCGTGAACTACGGCCCGCTGAAGGCAATGGCCGCCTCGCTCGCTACCACCTGGCGCAACACCACGCAGACCTTCAGCATGCTCGGCAAGATGCTTACTGGCGAGGCCTCGACGCGCAACCTGTCCGGCGTGATCGGCATTGCCGAGGTGGCCAATGCGTCGGCCGGCATGGGCCTGCCATGGTTCCTGCAGTTCCTCGCGCTGGTGTCGCTGAGCCTGGCGATCCTCAACCTGCTGCCGATCCCGGTCCTGGATGGCGGGCACCTGCTGTATTATCTCGTCGAATTGATCAAGGGCAGCCCGGTCAGCGAACAGGCGATGATGGTGGGCCAGTACATCGGCCTGGCGTTGCTGTTCACCCTGATGGGGCTGGCGTTCTACAACGATATCCACCGCATGCTGCTGTCGTGATGCCGAGGGTCGGCGGACACAGCATGGCGGCGACACGCAGGTTCGCGGCAGCACGGCGCGGCGATGCGTCCGCCAAAGTAACGCCGCGATGGCATGCGGATCCACCTTCGAGGCAGGGCCTGGCCCTGCCTCATGCATTGATCGGGGCGGCCGTGCCGGCCGCTCCATCGGAATAACCAACGGAATCGACGATGAAGCGTATCGCCGCGCTGATCCTGCTTGCCTCCCTCTCCGCCAATGCGTTCGCGTTCGACCCGTTCGTGGTGTCGGACATCCGCATCGACGGCCTCAGCCGGATCTCGGCCGGTACCGTGTACAACTACCTGCCGATCAACAAAGGCGACCAGCTGACCAACGACGGCGCCCAGCGCGCCATCCGCGCGCTGTATCGCACCAAGTTCTTCAGCGACGTGGAGTTCGAGCGCGAAGGCAGCATCCTGGTGATCAAGGTGGTCGAGCGGCCGTCGATCGCCAAGCTGACCCTGCGCGGCAACAAGGACATCAAGACCGACGACCTGAAGAAGGGCCTGAAGGAGATCGGCCTCACCGAAGGCGAGACCTTCGACCGCCTGGCGCTGGACAACGTGCAGCAGGAGCTGACCCGGCAGTACTACAACCGCGGCAAGTACAACGTCTCGGTCGACCCACACGTGACCCGGCTGGACCGCAACCGCGTCGCCGTCGAGATCGAGATCCGCGAGGGCAAGGCGGCCAAGATCAAGGAACTCAACATCCTCGGCAACCATGCGTTCACAAACAAGCAGATCCGCAAGAATTTCGAGTCCGACACCACCAACTGGATGTCGTGGTATTCGAAGGACGACCAGTACTCGCGCGAAAAGCTTTCCGGCGACCTGGAGAAGCTGCAGTCCTACTACATGGACCGCGGCTACGCCGACTTCGGCGTCGACTCCACCCAGGTGGCAATTGCGCCGGACAAGCGCGCGATGTACATCGACGCCAGCATCAAGGAAGGCGAGATCTACAAGGTCGCCGATGTCAAGCTGCTCGGCGACCTGATCCTGCCGGAGGCGACCATGCGCCAGCTGGTTTTCGTCAAGTCGGGCGAGACCTTCAACCGCGCCGCGGTCGAAGCCAGCACCAAGGCGATCAAGGCGATCCTGGCCAACATCGGCTACGCCTACGCCAAGGTCACCCCGATCCCGAAGCTGGACAAGGAAAAGCGCACGGTCGACCTGACCCTGTACGTCGAACCCGGCCAGCGCGTGTACGTGCGTCGGGTGGTGTTCCAAGGCAACACGCGCACCGAGGACGACGTGCTGCGCCGCGAGATGCGCCAGCTTGAGGGCACCTGGTACAACCAGGCGGCGGTCGACCGCTCCAAGGTCCGCCTGCAGCGGCTGGGCTATTTCAAGAAGGTCGACATCGACCAGAAGATGGTGCCCGGCACGCAGGACAAAGTGGACGTCACGGTCAAGGTCGAGGAGCAGTCCGCCGGCAGCATGCAGTTCGGCATCGGCTACTCGCAATATTCCGGCATCATCCTGAATGCCTCGGTGTCGCAGAACAACCTGTTCGGCACCGGCGACAGCTTCTCGATCAGCGGCGAGCGCAGCACCTACTACACCCGGCTCGGCCTCAACTACTACAACCCGTACCTGACCGACAGTGGTATCGGCATCGGCTACAGCGCCTCGTACTCGAAAACCGACTACGGCAATACCGACTTCGCGAACTACGCCACCAGCGCCAAGAGCTTCTCCACCTACCTCGGCATCCCGATCAGCGAAACCGACGGCTTGCGCGTGGGCCTGGGCGTCAGCAGCAACAATGTCAACCTGTTCCAGGGCTACAGTCCGGAAGTGCTGCTCGACTACCAGAACGAGATCGGCAACAAGACCATCCACACCTGGACCGGCACGCTGGGCTGGAACCACGACACCCGCAACAGCTACTGGGCACCGACCCGCGGTGGTTTGATCTCCGCCTCGACCGACGTCGCCCTGCCCGGCTCGACCGTGCAGTACTGGAAGCTCAATACCGAGATCAACCACTACTGGCCGATCGGCAAGGGCTTCGTGCTGTACCTCGATGGCCAGGTCGGCTACGGCAAGACCTACGGCGGCAACGGCATCAGCGACGATGCCTTCGCGGCGCTGAAGAGTGCCAGCCTGGCGCAGAACCCCAACCATGTCCTCACCGACATGCGCCAGGACCTGCCGTTCTGGCAGAACTTCTACGCCGGCGGCGTGCGCGACGTGCGCGGCTACCAGGACAACACGCTGGGGCCGCGGGTCTGCATCGACGGCAGCGCTCCGGACGCCAAAGGCACATGCAACAACGGCGCCTACTATTCACAGCCGATCGGCGGCGCGTTCAAGGTGCTCGGCACCGCGCAGGTGTTCCTGCCGCTGCCGTTCCTGAAGGACGTCAACACCGCGCGCGTGTCCTGGTTCATGGACGTCGGCAATGTCTACAAGGACTACAAGAGCTTCGACGCCAGCGAGCTGCGCGCCTCCACCGGCCTGTCGCTGCAATGGCAGGCACCGATCGGCCCGCTGATCATCAGCTTCGCCATGCCGCTGCGCTCGAAGGCCGCCGATCGCAACTACGAGGAGCGCATCCAGTTCACCTTCGGCAGCCAGTTCTGAGCTGACCCGGTCAGGAGTCGAACGAAAGCGCGGCCAGGCCGCGCTTTCTTTTGCCGCCGCGGCGCACCGCAGCCGGGGGCGCCACCCCCTACAATGGCCGCAGGTTCCGGAGCCACCCATGAGCGCAATCAACTACACGGTGACCGAGCTGGCCGAGCGGTTCGGCCTCGGTCTCAGCGGCGACGGCGCACGGCTCATCGACGGCGTCGGCACTCTGGCCGGCGCCGGCCCCGGCCAGCTGAGCTTCCTCTCCAACAGCAAGTACTCGGCCCAGCTGGCCGCCACGCGCGCCGGCGTGGTGGTGCTGCGCGAGGAGAACCTTGCCGACTGTCCCACCGCGGCGCTGCTTGCGCGCGACCCCTACGTCGCCTACGCGAAGATCGCCGTGCTGTTTGAACGGCTGCCAGCCGCACCCGCAGGCGTGCACCCCAGCGCCGTGGTCGCCGCCGGTGCGCAGGTCAGCGCCAGCGCCAGCATCGGCCCGGGCTGCGTGATCGCCGACGGCGCGGTGATCGGCGACGGCGCCGTGCTCGGCCCGCACTGCATCGTCGGCGAGGAGTGCACGGTCGGCGCCCATTCGCGGCTGGTGGCGCGGGTCACCCTGGTGACGCGGGTCACGCTGGGCCAGCGCGTGCTGGTGCATCCCGGCGCGGTAATCGGCTCAGACGGCTTCGGGCTGGCCTTCGACACCGACCACTGGATCAAGCTGCCGCAGCTCGGCGGCGTGCGCATCGGCGACGACTGCGAGATCGGCGCGAACACCACGATCGACCGCGGCGCGCTGGACGACACCGTGCTGGAAGAAGACGTGCGGCTGGACAACCAGGTCCAGATCGCCCACAACGTGCACGTCGGCGCGCATACCGCGATGGCCGGCTGCGCCGCGGTGGCCGGCAGCGCGAAGATCGGCCGCTACTGCATGATCGCCGGCAACGCCGGTGTGCTCGGCCATCTCGAGCTGGCCGACCGGGTTACCATTACCGCCAAGAGCCTGGTCACGCACTCGATCCGCGAGCCCGGCGAATATTCATCCGGCGTGCCGCTGCAGGACAACCGCCAGTGGCGGAAGAACGCGGCGCGCTTCAAGCACCTGGACGAGTACGCGCGCCGAGTGTCGGCGCTGGAGAAGGACAGCAACAATGAGTGAGCAAGGCGACTTCATGACATTGCCGATCAACGTGGAGCAGATCCTGGAACTGCTGCCGCACCGCTACCCGTTCCTACTGGTGGACCGCGTGGTCGAGATCGTGCCCGACGTCAGCGTGGTCGCACTGAAGAACGTGACCATCAACGAGCCGTTCTTCCAAGGCCACTTCCCCAGCCACCCGGTGATGCCCGGCGTGCTGATCATCGAGGCGATGGCGCAGACCGCCGGCCTGCTGACCCAGCTGAGCCGGCACTTCAAGGGCGACAAGGGCAGCCCGCTGTTCTACCTGGTCAAGGTGGACAACGCGCGCTTCAGCGCGCCGGTGGTGCCCGGCGACCAGTTGCGCTTCGAGGTCAACCAGAAGCGCCTGATGCGCGGCATGGGCCTGTTCGCCGCGCGCAGCCTGGTCGATGGCAAGGAAGTGGCCAGCTGCGAACTGATGTGCGCCGCGAGGGCCGGAAAATGATCCATTCCACTGCGTCGGTCGATCGCTCCGCCGTCATCGGCAGCAACGTCAGCATCGGCGCCTACAGCGTGATCGGCGCCGAAGTCGAGATCGGCGACGGCACGGTGGTCGGCCCGCATGTGGTGATCGAAGGCCCCACCCGGATCGGCCGCGACAACCGCATCACCCAGTTCGCCTCGCTCGGCGGCGCGCCGCAGGACAAGAAGTGGCAGGGCGAGCGCACCGAGCTGGTGATCGGCGACCGCAACCTGATCCGCGAATTCACCACCCTCAATCGCGGCACCGGCCACGGCGGCGGCGTCACCCGCATCGGCGACGACAACTGGGTGCTCGCCTACGTGCATATCGCGCATGACTGCCAGATCGGCAACAACGTGGTGTTCTCCAACTATTCCGCCCTGGCCGGGCACGTCACCATCGGCGACTGGACCATCCTGTCCGGCTATTCCGGCGTGCACCAGTTCTGCAAGGTCGGCGCGCACGCCTTCATCGGCATGGGCTGCCTGGTCGGCCACGACGTGCCGCCGTTCGTGACGATGGCGAACGAGCAGCAGGGCCGCCCGCGCGGCATCAACAGCGAGGGCCTGAAGCGCCGCGGCTTCGACGCCACCCGCATCGCGGCGATCAAGCGCGCCTACCGCACGCTGTACATGGCCGGCCTGTCGTTGCCCGAGGCACGCGAGAAGCTGGCCGAGCAGGCGCGCGAAAGCGACGACGTGCGGGCGATGCTGGATTTCCTCGACCAGAGCGAGCGCGCGCTCGCCCGATAAGCCGGGATTCGGGATTCGGGATTCGGGATTCGGGATTCGGGATTCGGGAAGAGCATTACGCATCCGCCAGGCCCGCGGGCAAGGCACTACACTTGCGCGCATGAGCCACATCGCGCCCAGCGAATCCCGAATCCCGAATCCCGAATCCCCGTTGGTAGCCATCCTCGCCGGCGAGGATTCCGGCGACCAGCTGGGCGCCGACCTGATCGTGGCACTGCGCCAGCGCTACCCGCAGGCGCGTTTCGTCGGCATCGGCGGCGCGCGCATGCAGCGCGAGGGTTTCGACTCCTGGTACGACATCCGCGAGCTGTCGCTGTTCGGCTTCAGCGAGGTGGTCCGCCACCTACCCCGCCTGCTGCGGCTGCGCAAGGCGCTGGTCGCGCGGTTGCTCAAGGAACGGCCGGCCGTGGTGGTCGGCATCGACGCGCCGGACTTCAACCTCGGCGTGGAACAGCGCCTGAAACAGGCCGGCCTGCTCACCGTGCATTACGTCAGTCCGTCGGTCTGGGCCTGGCGCGAGCAGCGCGCCGAGAAGATCGGTCGCAGCGCCAGCCGCGTGCTGTGCCTGTTCCCGATGGAGCCGCCGATCTACGCAAAGCACGGCGTTGACGCCCGCTTCGTCGGCCATCCGCTGGCCGATCGTTTCGCGCTGGTCTCCGACCGCGTCGGCGCGCGCGACACCCTGCAGCTGCCGCAGCAGGCACCGGTGCTGGCGGTGCTACCCGGCAGCCGGCTGTCCGAGGTCGACCGGCTGGGCCGGGTCTTCATCGACGCGGCGCAGCGGGTGGCCGCCGCGTTACCCGGGCTGCGCGTGGTGATCCCGGCCGCCAACCCGCAGGTGCGCGCCCGCCTCGGCGAACTGCTCGCTGGCGGCCCGCACGGCGAAAGTGCACCGCTGCTGCTGGACGGCCACGCGCACGAGGCCATGCTGGCTGCCGACGTGGTGCTACTGGCCTCCGGCACCGCCACGCTGGAGGCGATGCTGGCCAAGCGCCCGATGGTGGTGGGCTACCGCGTGGCGCCGCTGAGTTACCGCATCGCCCGCGCGCTGAAAATGCTGAAGACCGACGTCTACGCGCTGCCGAACATCCTGGCCCGCGCCTGCGGCCTCGGCGATGCCCTGCTGGTGCCCGAGCTGATGCAGGACGACTGCACCGCCGACCGGCTGGCCGCCGCCACGCTCGACCTGTTCAGGGACAGCGAGCGGCGCGGCATGATCGTGGCCGCGTTCGAGCAGTTGCACCAGGCCCTGCGCAGCGGCCTGCAGGGCCACGCGGAGCAGCGCGCGGCGGCCGCGATCGCCGAGCTGATCGACGCGGAGCGCCGCGATGGATAAGCAGCCGGCCCGCGTCCTCTGGCCGGAACCACCAGCCCGGGGCGGGCGGCGGACGGACGCGGGAAGCATCCTCGTCGCCGGCGTCGACGAAGCCGGTCGTGGCCCGCTGGCTGGCCCGCTGGCGGTGGCCGCAGTGATCCTCGACGCTGCCCGCCCGGTCAGCGGGCTGAACGACTCCAAGCAGCTCAGCGAAGCAAAACGCGAGGCGCTGTATCCGCTGATCATCGAGCGTGCGCTGGCGTATTGCATCGTGCTGATCGAGCGCGAGGAGATCGACCGCGTGAACATCTTCCAGGCCACCATGGCCGGCATGAGCCGCGCGCTGGCCGGCCTGATGCCGGTGGCCCACGAGGCGCTGATCGACGGCAACCAGCTGCCGAAGGACCTGCCCTGCCCGGCCCGCGCGATCGTCGGCGGCGATGCGCTGGAGCCGGCGATCAGCGCGGCCTCGATCCTGGCCAAGGTCAGCCGCGACCGCGTGATGGTGGCACTCGATGGCGAGTACCCCGGCTACGGCTTCGCCGCGCACAAGGGCTACTCCACCCCGGCGCACCTGGCCGCGCTGCAGCGGCTCGGACCGTGCGCGCAGCACCGCCGCAGCTTTGCGCCGGTACGCCTGCTGCTGGACCAGGGACAATTGTTCTGACCGCCGCAGCGGCGGCCGATCGCGCCGCCGACGAGACGCTCCGGCATAGGCCATCAGTCTATGCAACTTTCCCTCGATCGGGCGCATCATTGGCATCAGGGAGCGCCACCCGCACGGACGCGTCCGCAGCAGCGGCGCCGTCCAGCCCAGGTCGACCCGGCCACTGCTGCTACAGGTGCCTCGACGCACCATGCAGATCGCAGGAGTCGTGCCATGATGCCTCCGTCCATCCGCCCACCCGCTCCACCGATGCCGGCCAGCATGGCCGTGCCCGAGTCGCTCCAGGCCGCAGCCGACGACGCCGACGAGACGCTGCCGCTGCACGCCGACTACAACCGCCGCCGACTGGTGGTGGACAGCCTGGAGCACTACCTGTTGCCCGCCGGCGAGGATGGCGAACGCTTCCGCGTCCGCTGAACCGCCTCGCTCTTGCGCGGCCCGGGCCGCACCGGCGGTAGCCCCCGCCAGACTGATGCTGCCGTCGGCGACGGCCGCCACGGCAGCTTGACCGGCGGCGCCCGGCGAGGCCGCGCCGCGCTTCGCGCAAACCGCGCACAAGTCAATCTTGCCGCTGGGCAAGGTGGCGGGTAGCCTGCGGAGACTCACCGCACAAGAACGCATGACCGTCCGCTATACCCACCTGCACCTGCACAGCGAATACTCGCTGGTCGACTCGACCATCCGCATCAAGGCGCTGGTTACCGCCTGCGTGCGCGACGGCATCCCGGCGGTGGCGCTGACTGACGACAGCAACATGTTCGCGCTGGTGAAGTTCTACAAGGCCTGCAGCGCCGCCGGCATCAAGCCGATCGGCGGCTGCGACCTGTGGATCAGCCCAGCGGACGACCCGCGCCCATGGCGGCTCACCCTGCTGTGCCAGCACCGCGAGGGCTATCTCAATTTGTCGCGGCTGGTCTCGCGCGCGTGGCAGGAAGGCCAGCACGGCGGCCGTGCGCTGGTCGAGGCCGGCTGGCTCAGCGCCGGCGCCAGCAGCGGGCTGATCGCCCTGCTCGGCCGCGAAAGCGAAGTCGGCCGCATCGCGCTGAACCAGGGCGTCGAGGCGGCGCTGGCCAAGCTGCGCCCGCTGGCGCGGCTGTTCCCCGAGCGGTTGTACCTGGAGCTGACCCGCTGCGGCCGCGAGGGCGAGGAAAACTGGAACACCGCCGCACTGGCGCTGGCCGCCGAACTCGGCCTGCCAGTGCTGGCCAGCAACGACGTGCGCTTCCTCACCCAGGACGATTTCGGCGCGCACGAGGCGCGCGTGTGCATCCAGCAGGGCCGCGTGCTGGCCGACCCCAAGCGACCGCGCGAGTACAGCGACCAGCAGTACCTGAAGACGCCCGACGAGATGGCCGCGCTGTTCGCGGACATCCCCGAGGCGCTGGAAAACACCGTCGAACTGGCGAAACGCTGCACGCTGGAGCTGAAATTCGGCAAGTACTACCTGCCCGACTTCCCGGTACCCGAGGGCCACGACCTCGACAGCCACATCCGCGAGCTGGCACGGCAAGGCCTCAAGGAGCGCCTGGCCAACGCGCCGCTGGCCGCCGACCACACGCTGGCCGACTACCAGGCGCGGCTGGAGCGCGAGCTGGACGTCATCGTCAAGATGGGCTTTCCGGGCTACTTCCTGATCGTGGCGGACTTCATCAACTGGGGTAAACAGAACGGCATTCCGGTCGGGCCCGGCCGCGGTTCCGGCGCCGGCTCGCTGGTGGCCTGGGCGCTGAAGATCACCGACCTCGACCCGCTGCAGTTCAACCTGCTGTTCGAGCGCTTCCTCAACCCCGAACGCGTGTCGATGCCCGACTTCGACATCGACTTCTGCATGGATCGCCGCGACGAGGTGATCGACTACGTCGCGCGCAAGTACGGCCGCGACCGCGTCAGCCAGATCATCACCTACGGCTCGATGGCGGCCAAGGCGGTGCTGCGCGATTCCGGCCGCGTGCTCGGCTTCGGCTACAACCAGGTCGACCGCATCGCCAAGCTGATCCCGGCGCGGCCGCTCGACCTCACGCTGTCGTGCGCGCTGGGCCGCAGCGAGAAGGCGAAGAAGGAGCCCGAGCGTGTCGTCAAGGAATTCTGCGAGCTGTACGAGCAGGACGAGGAAGCACGCGCGCTGATCGACCTGGCGCTGAAGCTGGAGAACCTCACCCGCAACGCCGGCAAGCATGCCGGCGGCGTGGTGATCGCGCCCAGCCCGCTGACCGATTTCGCCCCGCTGTACTGCGAAGCCGGCGGCGGCGGCGTGGTGACCCAGTACGACAAGGACGACGTCGAGGCGGTCGGCCTGGTGAAGTTCGACTTCCTCGGCCTGCGCACGCTGACCATCATCGACTGGGCGGTGAAGGCGATCAACGCACGCCGCGCGAAAGAGCGACCCCATCTGCCCTCCGGGCATCTTGAACCGAGGCCATCCATGGCCTCGGCCCTGCGGGCAGCCGAGGCTGCTCGAGACGGCAATCCTGCCGTCTCGTCCCTGCAGGCAGGGGAAGATAATGCGGAGCAGCCTGCGGCTGCCGCGAGTTCCATGGGCGAGGGGCCGCTGGACATTTCGCAGTTGCCGCTGGACGACGCGCCCACCTACGAGCTGCTGAAGAAGGCGCAGACCGTCGCCGTGTTCCAGCTCGAATCCTCCGGCATGCAGCGCATGCTGAAGGACGCCAAACCCGACCGCTTCGAGGACATCATCGCGCTGGTGGCGCTGTACCGCCCCGGCCCGATGGATCTGATCCCCAGCTTCATCGCGCGCAAGCACGGCCGCGAGGAAGTGGACTACCCCGACCCGCGCGTCGAGCCGATCCTGAAAGAGACCTACGGCATCATGGTCTACCAGGAGCAGGTGATGCAGATGGCGCAGATCGTCGGCGGCTACTCGCTCGGCGGCGCCGACCTGCTGCGCCGCGCGATGGGCAAGAAGAAAGTCGAGGAGATGGCCAAGGAGCGCGCCAAGTTTCGCGAGGGCGCGGCGAAGGACGGTCTCTCCGGCGAAAAGGCCGACGCGATCTTCGACCTGATGGAGAAGTTCGCCGGCTACGGTTTCAACAAGTCGCACGCGGCCGCCTACGCGCTGGTCTCCTATCAGACCGCCTGGCTGAAGGCGCACTACCCGGCCGAGTTCATGGCCGCCACGATCTCCTCGGACATGGACAACACCGACAAGGTGGTGACCTTCCTCGACGAGTCGCGCTCCATCGGCATCGCCGTGCAGCCACCGGACGTCAACGCGTCCGAGTACATGTTCGTGGCGATCGAACCTCGCACGATCCAGTACGGCCTCGGCGCAATCAAGGGCGTCGGCCAGGGCGCGTGTGAAGCGATCGTGGCCGAGCGCGCGCATGGCCGTTACACCGACCTGGCCGATTTCTGCCGCCGCGTGGATCCCACCAAGCTCAACCGCCGCGTGCTGGAAGCACTGGTCCTGTCTGGCGCGCTGGATGCGCTCGCCGCCAACCGAGCCAGCCTGATGCTGCAGCTGCCCGACGCGATCAAGGCCGCCGAGCAGCACCTGCGCGACCGGCAGTCCGGCCAGAACGACATGTTCGGCGCGGCCATGGGCAACGCTACCCCGGTACTGAAGATCGAGCTGCCCACCGTGCCGGAATGGCCGCTGGAGCAGAAACTGCAGGGCGAGCGCGACACCCTGGGCCATTACCTGTCCGGCCATCCCACCGACCCGTGGAAGGACGAACTGGCACAGTTGTCGACCTGCCCGCTCGGCGAGATCGCCGACCGCTACCAGCCGCCGAAGCCGCGCAAGAACGACCACGACGACAACAACCGTTTCCGCCGCGGCCCCGATACGCCGTGGACTGTCGCCGGCATGGTCACTGCCGTGCGCAAGCGCGGCGACAGCGACGCCTTCGTGCGGCTGGAAGACGGCAGCGGCCTCATCGAGGTGAGCTTCTTCGGCGAGCTGTACCAGCAGATCGCGCCGCTGCTGACCCGCGACGAGATGCTGGTGGTCGACGGCGGCCTGCGCATCGACGAGTTCTCCGGCGGCGGCTTCCAGCTGCGCGCGCGCAGCGCCTGCTCGCTGGCCGACGCCTGCCGCCGCCACGCGCGATTGCTGCAGCTGAAGTTGAACGGCATCGGCCCGGGTTTCGTCGAACAACTGCAGCACGCACTGGCCGGCTACCGCGGCGGGCGCACCAGCGTGACCCTGCATGGCTACCGCAACCGCCACGCCCAGGCCGACTTCGAGCTGGGCGAGGCCTGGCGGGTGGACGCCATCCCCGACCTGCTGCGCGCCGTGCGCGCCCTGCCCGGCGTGAAAGCCGCGCGCCTGCGCATCGTCAAGCAGCACGATTGAAGAGCCGGGATTGAAGAGCCAGGATTCGGGATTGGGGATTCGGGGTTTTGGGTCCGTAAAAGCCGGAGATGGAAATCCGCGTACCCCGACGACGTCATTCCCGCGAAAGCGGGAATCCATTTTGCCCCTGAGCAAACAACCAGATGGACTCCTGCTTTCGCGGGAATGACGAGCAAAGGAACAGCGAAAGTCAGGCTCGCCCTGCTCCATCCCCTGCTCGCAACCCGCAAGCCCGCTTTGCTCCCTCCCCTGCTGCGCAGGGGAGGGTTGGGGTAGGGTCAGCTCTTGATCTCGAAGTCCAAGATCAAAAGCCTCACCCCCTCACCTGAAGGACTCCCTGCGGTCGCTGACCTCCCCCTGCTGCGCAGGGGGAGGAACCGTTCCTGTCACTTCCGGCCCCGCTCCAGCATCGCCTTCAGGTCGGCGAAGGGGTTGCCGGTCGCCGGCGGCGCGTCATCCACCGCCACCACCCCGCCGCGCACGTGGTCGATGTACCGCGCGTGCTCGTTGTCATGGCAATACACGCACAGCAACTCCCAGTTGCTGCCGTCCGGCGGGTTGAAATCGTGGTCGTGGTTGCGGTGGTGCACGGTCAGTTCCTGCAGGTTCGCGCGGGTGAACTCGCGCGCGCAGCGGCCGCACACCCACGGGTACATCTTCAGCGCGCGCTCGCGATAGCCCAGCTCGCGCTGTTCGGCGGCGCGTCGGGCCTCGGCTACGATGCGGTCGAGTTTCGCGTTGTCGATGGGCTTGCTGGGCATGGCGACGATCCGGCAGCGATGTCTGATGGGCGGACGATAGCGCAACCGCCGGCCCGCGGCAGGCAGCTGTCGACTCCGTCACGGCCCATACGGCGGCATTCTCGCGGTTTCCAGCGGAACGGTATACTGGGCCGCTTCCGTGCCATGAAAAGCAACGAATGAACCCCAACTTCCTCGATTTCGAACAACCGATTGCCGAACTGGACGCGAAGATCGAAGAGCTTCGCCATGCCAGCAGCGGCCAGGCGTTCAACATCGACGAGGAAGTCGGCCGCCTGCGCGAGAAGCTCAAGATCAAGACTGCGGAGATCTTCCGCAACCTCAACTCGTGGCAGACCACCCAGCTCTCGCGCCACCCGGCGCGGCCGTACACGCTCGACTACATCGGCGTGATCTGCGAGGAGTTCCACGAGCTGGCCGGCGACCGCATGTACGCGGACGACGCCGCCATCGTGGGCGGCCTGGGCCGCATCAACGGCCGGCCGGTGATGATCATCGGCCACCAGAAGGGGCGCAACACCAAGGACAAGGTGCGCCGCAACTTCGGCATGCCTCGTCCCGAGGGCTACCGCAAGGCGCTGCGCCTGATGAAGATGGCCGAGCGCTTCAGCCTGCCGCTGCTGACCCTGATCGACACTCCCGGCGCCTACCCCGGCGTGGGCGCCGAGGAGCGCGGCCAGAGCGAGGCGATTGCGCGCAACCTGCTGGAGATGGCGGAGCTGAAGGTGCCGATCGTGTGCACGGTGATCGGCGAGGGCGGTTCCGGCGGCGCGCTGGCCATCGGCGTGGGCGACCGCACCAACATGCTGCAGTACTCGACCTATTCGGTGATCTCGCCCGAGGGCTGTGCCTCGATCCTGTGGAAGAGCGCCGACAAGGTGAAGGATGCCGCCGAGGCGCTGGGCATGACCGCACCGCGCCTGCTGGAACTGGGCCTGGTCGACAAGCTGGTGCGCGAGCCGCTGGGCGGCGCCCACCGCAACCCGCGCTCGATGGCGATCCGCCTGAAGGCGGTGCTGCTCAACCAGCTCGACGAACTGCAGGCCATGCCGGTCACCGACCTGCTCGAACAGCGCTACAAGCGCCTGCGCAGTTACGGGGCTTATCAGGAATAACGTGCCGCAACCGTAGGAGCCCGCTTGCGCGGCGATACTCTTCGAATCCCGAATCCCGGCCCTCAAAGCATCGCCCGCGAGCGGGCTCCTACGGCAACAACGGGTGCGCGGCCAGGCGTTACCATCCGTCCATCCCTTCTGACGGATATCGCGCCATGGCCCACGACAAGCTCGCCGTATTGATCGACGCCGACAACGCACGCCCGGCGATCGTCGAAGGCCTGCTCGCCGAGGTGGCCAAGTACGGCACCGCGCACGTCAAGCGCATCTACGGCGACTGGACCAAACCCGACCTCAACGGCTGGAAGGAGGTGCTGCTGCGCCACTCGATCCAGCCGATCCAGCAGTTCCGCTACACCGTCGGCAAGAACGCCACCGACTCGGCGATGATCATCGACGCGATGGATCTGCTCTATGCCGGGCGCTTCGACGGCTTCTGCATCGTCTCCAGCGACAGCGACTTCACCCGGCTCGCCTCGCGCATCCGCGAATCGGGCCAGACCGTGTACGGCTTCGGCGAGAAGAAGACGCCGGAGCCGTTCCGCACCGCCTGCGACAAGTTCATCTACACCGAGGTGCTGGCCGGCACCGCCGAGGCCGAGACCGCGGCCGCGCCGAAACCGCGCTCGGCGAAGGAGCTGCGCGGCGACACGCGCCTGATGAACCTGCTGCGCGGCGCGCTGGAGGCGGCCTCGGACGACACCGGCTGGGCCAGCCTCGGCACCATCGGCAGCATCATCAGCAAGCAGTCGCCCGACTTCGACTCGCGCAACTACGGCTACGCCAAGCTCAGCGGCCTGATCAAGGGCATCGGCCTGTTCGAGACCGAGGAACGCCAGATCGGCAACGGCAAGCATCTCTACGTTCGGCCGCGCGACGGCAAGAAGTGAGCAACCCGCTGCAAGCGCACCTGCAGGCCTCCCTCGCGGCCATGCCGCCGGCCCCGCTGTGCGTTGCCTTCAGCGGCGGCCCGGATTCCACCGCCCTGCTGCACGCGCTGACGCAAATGCCCGAGGCGCGCAGGCGCGGCCTGCGCGCGCTGCACGTCGACCACGGCCTGCACCCCGACAGCGCCGCCTGGGCGGAACATTGCCGGCACTTCTGCGCCGCGCTGGGGCTGCCATGCGAAGTGTTGCGCGTGCAGGTCGAGCGAGGCGCCGGCATCGGCCTGGAAGCGGCCGCGCGCCACGCGCGCCACGCCGCACTGGCCGCGCAGCTGCGCGACGGCGAATGCCTGCTGCTCGGCCACCACCGCGACGACCAGGTCGAGACCGTGCTGCTGAAACTGCTGCGCGGCGCCGGCCCGGAAGGGCTAGGCGGCATGCGCACGCTGCGCCCGTTCGGCCGCGGCCAGCTGTGGCGGCCGCTGCTGGCGTTGTCGCGGCAGCAGTTGCGCGACTACGTCGAGGCGCAACGGCTGGATGTCATCGACGACCCGTCCAACGCCGACACCTCGCTGGCGCGCAACCGCCTGCGCCACGAGATCCTGCCGCGGCTGGCGCGAGGCTGGCCACAGGCGGCGGATTCGATTCTGCACAGCGCCGCGCTCTGCCACGCTGCTGCCGACGCGCTGCGCTTGCAATGGCTGGCCGCGTTCGACGCCCTGCACGACCCGGCCAGCCGCAGCCTAAACGCCGCCGGCTGGCTGGCGCTGCTGCCGGCGCTGCGCCAGCCGCTGCTCGATCACTGGCTGCACCGGCAAGGCCTGCCCGCACCCAGCACCGCCCAGCGCCGGCAGATCGAGCGTCAGTGCGGCGCGCGTGCGGGCCAGTTGCCGTGCATCCGCTGGGCCGGCGCCGAACTGCATATCTGGAAGGACCGGCTGTGGGCCTTGCCACCGCCGGCTGGCGCCATCGACGCCGGCTGGCAGGCGCCCTGGCGCGGCGAACCGCTGGCGCTGCCCGATGGCGGCGAGCTCGCGCTGACACGCGAAGGCGCCTGCCTCGCCGAGCCGCTGCTGGTACGCCTGCGCCGCGGCGGCGAACGCATCAAGCCCGCGGGCGACGCGCATACGCGCGAGCTGCGCGACCTGTTCCAGCAGTCGCAGCTGCCGCCGTGGCAGCGCCACGCCTGCCCGCTGTTGTACGCCGGCGACGAACTGGTCGCGGTGGCCGACCGCTGGGCCAGCGCCCGGGGCGCGGCGATTTTCCGCCAGGCCGGCGCGCTGCCGCGCTGGCGCGCGGGGCGCTGATCCAGGTCACGCCCATCGCGTTCCGCAGCCCGCGCAGATTGATTCCGGACGGCTGCTGCGCTAGCGTTGCCGGCCATGGCCAAGACCGTTCCCGCCCCCGGCAAGACCCCACCCGTCGCCGATTTCGAACACTCCCTCGACGAGCTGGAACAACTGGTCGCGAAGATGGAAACCGGCGAAATGAGCCTGGACGAATCGCTGGCCTCGTTCGAGCGCGGCATCGGCCTGTTCCGCCATTGCCAGCAGTCGCTGGAGCAGGCCGAACTGCGCGTGCGCTTGCTGCTCGACCCCGAAGCCCCCGACAGCGCCGAACCGTTTGAACCCGAACTCTGAGCTGGGTCCCGCGCTGCAGTCGCTGATCGGGCGCACCGAACAGGCACTCGACCGCCACCTGCCGCCAGCCGGGCAATCCCCCACCGAACTGCATCGCGCGATGCGCTACGCCGTGCTTGGTGGCGGCAAGCGGCTGCGCCCGCTGATGGTCTACGCCACCGCGCACGCCCTGGGCGAAGACGGGCCGCAACTGGATGCCGCTGCCTGCGCGGTGGAGCTGATCCACGCCTATTCGCTGGTGCACGACGACCTGCCGGCGATGGACGACGACGCGCTGCGCCGCGGCCGCCCGACCTGCCATGTCGTGTTCGGCGAGGCGATGGCGATCCTCGCCGGCGACGCGCTGCAGGCGCTGGCATTCGAGATCCTCGCCGACCATGCCGGTGACAGCGCTGACGCAGCCACCGGCATCGCCATGCTGCGCGCGCTGGGCCGCGCCTGCGGCGCCGAGGGCATGGCCGGCGGCCAGGCACTGGACCTGGCGGCGGTCGGCCAGGCGCTCACGCTGGGCGAACTGGAGCACATGCACGCCTGCAAGACCGGCGCGCTGATCCGCGCCTCGGTGCACCTCGGCGCGCTCGCCGCCGGCACCGGCGACAGTACGCTGCACGCGCTGGACCGCTACGCCCACGCGGTCGGCCTGGCCTTCCAGGTACGCGACGACATCCTCGACGTGGAAGGCGAATCGGCGGTGATCGGCAAGACCGCCGGCAAGGACGCCGCCGCCGCCAAGCCCACCTTCCCCTCGATCATCGGCCTCGACGCCTCGCGCGCGCGGCTGGCCGAACTCACCGACACCGCGCTGGCCGCGGTCGCGCCGCTGGGCAATCGTGCGGCGCTGCTGGAAGAACTGGCGCGGTACGCCGCCCACCGCCGCTACTGAACGCACCGCGCGCAACAAAAAGGCAGCCGCAAGGCTGCCTTTTTGCCGGACTGCGCTTACGCTACTTGATCAGCCGCAGGGTGAACGGGTAGCGGTAAAGCGTGCCCTCGTTCGCCTTGATCGCAGCGATGATGGTAAACACCAGCCACGCGACGCCGATGATCACCCACAGCGGAATCGCAATGATCAGGCCGATGCCCAGGGTCATCACGGACAGCAGTGCCAGCACCACGAACGCGATCGCCACGGTAATGTTGAAGTTCAGCGCCTCCTTGCCCTGGTCGGCGACAAACGGCATGGTGTCCTTCTTGACCAGCCAGATCACCAGCGGGCCGATGAAACAGCCCCAACCGCCGCCAAAGGCCCCGGTGAGGATGGCGCCGGCCAGCGCCGACAGGTGCGCGAACATCGCCCACTGGCGCTCCTCGGCGGAAGGAGCCCCAGCCATCGGCGGCTCGCTCGGCGGGGGCGGGATGACGGATTCGGGTGGAACGCTCATGCGCATCTCCTTCTTCGTCGAAGCTCACCGGCCGCTTGCCGGTCGTGCCGGTGCTAACAAGGCTCGCTCCGCTTTGCGGCAAGAACCTGTCACCCCGCCCAGCGTCTGTAGGAGCGCACCCTGCGCGCGATGCTCTCCGTCACGTGGGCGAAAAGGCATCGCGCACAGGGTGCGCTTGTATGTTTGGTCCCGGCAAGCGAGAAAGAGCTTGCCGGGGTGGAGGGACCAGGTT
>NZ_JBYTEM010000033.1:0-48929 GCF_058789735.1 Rhodanobacter sp. FW106-PBR-R2A-1-15
CAGACACCGCCTCGTTGCCTCTGCGCACGCATCACCTGGATGCTCGCTTGCATAACGCGGGACGAGACGGTATCTACAACAAGGTTCCGGATCGTAGGGCGGGCACTGCCCGCCGGCTCCTGCCATGCGATACCGAAGAGCGGCCGGTACTGCCCGCCTTACCAAAGCACCGGCTCATACTGAGCGTGTCGCCTCCACCGGCGGCACGGCGGCAGCGCGCCGCGCCGGGCCGAGCACGGCCAGCTGGCCGAGCAGCCACAGCGACAGCGCGCCGACGCCGAGCAGCCACAGCGGCATCCGCGGCAGCTCGTAGTGCGTCATCAACGACAGGTTCGCGACGATGCCGAGCGCCACGCCCAGCACCGCGCCGATACCGACGATCAAGGCGTTCTCGGTCTGGAAATAACGCAGGATGTCGCCACGCGTCGCGCCCAGGGCACGCCGTACGCCGATCGAACGGCGCCGCTGGCCGACCCAGAAGCTGCTCAAGCCCACGATCCCGCCGGCGGTCGCCAGCAGCAGCAAGGTGCACATCGCACCCATCATGATCGCCACGCCGCGATCGGTGGCATAAGCTTTCGTGCGGGCCTGCGTCAGCGTGACCACGCCATCTTCCGGGCTGATCAGGCGCATGCGGTTCTGTGCAAGCAGCGACGCCGGCGCCGCGTGCAGTGCCGCCTCCAGTCGGCCCGGCTGCACACGCACTAGATAGATCACGCCATCGTCGGGGCTGGCGCGAAGCGCCGGCAGCAGCACTGTGTATTCGTCGATCGAACGTACGCCGCTGCCCGCGTAACTGCCTTGCAGCCGATCGACCACGCCGATGATCGTGCTCGGGCCGTCGTCCCCGAGATACACGCGCCGACCCACGGCCGCGCCGTCAGGGAACAGCTTGTGGGCCAGGTCGCGCGTGATGATGATGACGGCCGGCGCCACCTTGTCGTACGGGCCGAGGCTGCCGATCTCGTCGGCGCGGAAGTTGCGGCCGGCCACCAGTGCGATGCCGAACGTGTCGATCGCGTGCTCGTCGGCAAAATAGGAAAGCGCCAGCTGCAGCTTCTTTTCCTCGACCCGATGCTTGATGCGCACCAGCCCGCCGCCGCTTTCCTGCATCGGGTAGGCCTGACTGGCAAACGCGTCGCGCACGCCCGGCAACTTGCGCAAGGTCGCCAGGTCGGCGTGCATCTGCGCGTGGATATGCGATACGTCCAGCTGGCCGATCCACTGGTTGTTGATCGCGAACAGATGCGCCTCGTCGGTACCGCTTGGGCGCGACAGGTGCACCACCCGCGTCTTGACGATGAACAGCGCGTTGCTGACCACCGCCAGGGTCAGCGCGATCTGCAGCACAATGAGCAGCGTGGCCATCTTGTGTCGACGCAGCGCAGCGAGGATCGGTCGAATCTGCATCGTGCTCATCCGTTCGACTTCAGCTGCCACGCCGGCTGCACCTGGGCGGCGCGCCAGGTGGGATACAGCGCGGCGATCAAGGTGGCGAGTACCGCGACCAGCACGGTCAGCAGCAACAGCGACGTATCCGGCCGCGCCAGCCGGGCGATCTCCGGCTCGAACACCTCGCCAATACCCGCCATGCCCAGCGCCGTCAGCAGCAGGCCCAGCAAGCCACCAGCCAGCCCGATCGCCGCCGCCTCGGTCAGGAACTGGCGATAGATCGCGCCGCGCGATGCCCCCAGCGCGCGCCGCACGCCGATCTCCGGCGCACGACGCATGAAGCGGGCCAGCATCAGGCCGATCACGTTGACGAGGCAGATCAGCAGGAAGCTCACCGAGACGATCAGCGACAGCGCGGACGACTTCGGCACCACTTTCATTACGTGCAGCCACTGCCCTACATTGGACAAGCTCACATTCGGCGACCAGCCAAAGCGACCGAGGCGCTGCTGCTCAGCCGCGTAGTTGCGCAGCCAGTCGCGGTAACGCGCCACGTCAGCGTGCGCCGGTAATTCCACCCAAGCCGCAACCCACGCGCATTCGCTGCGCAGCACGCTGCTCCAGTCCGGCAGGTCGGGACCGACGGTATTCGCGCTGCAGTAGAACTGCCCGGTGGTGGCCTTCTGCACATCGATGGCGCGACTGAACGGCAGGTAGAGCTGCCGCGGATGGCTGAAAGCATAGAACGTGCTGGCCACGTCGAAGTAGCGCGGGCGCGGCTCCCAGTCGTCCAGCACGCCGACGATGCGGTAGACGTGCGCGTCCAGGTTGATCTCGCGGCCCACGCTGTCGGCGCCGCCGAACAGCTTCTGATTGAGCGCGCTGCTGATCACGACGACCGCCGCGCGCTGGTCGTCATCGCTGGCCGACCAGCCGCCGCCGTAGCGGAAGCGCGCGTCGAACATCGCGAAGAAATCGCTGCTGACCGCATCGCCTTCCTGCGGCAACGGCTGCTGCCGCGCGTCGTCCGGCAGCAGCGTCCACTTGCTGCCGTAGATCAGTACCTGCCTCTTCGCCTGCCGCGCGTGCAGCAGCGCCTGCGCATCGGTGTAGCTGAGCAGGATCGGCGGCTCGCCCTTCCCGTTGTGCGCCGGCCCGAAGTTGTCGATCTGCGGCACGAACAACTGGTCGTATTTCCATGGAATCGGATCGGCCGCGGCCACGCGAAACACCGCGAAGGTGACCATGCAGGTGGCCACGCCGCAACCCATCAGCAGCACCACCAGCGCGGTCAGCGCCTTGCTGCGCCGGCAACTGCGCCAGGCCAGATCCAAGTAATACGTCAACAAGGTCACCCCCTGAGTGGCCAGACGAACGGCGGGATCAACCGCCGCTGCCGGCCTCGCGCAGCGCCTTGCGCAGCGTGCGCAGCAGCAGCTGGGTGGTGACCGGCTTGTCGATCACATAGAGATGCGGCAGCGGCGGCAGCTCGTGCAGGTCCGGGGTCGCGCCGGGGCGCGCCAGCAGGATCACCGCATGGCGGTAACCCTGCTCGATCAGCGCCGCCAGCGTGCGCACGCCGGTGAACAGGTTCATGTCCGCGTCCAGCACCACCAGGTCGGGCAGGCCGGCGGCCTCGATCCACTGCAGCGCGGCGGTGCCGCTCTGGCTGGCGTGGGCCTGGTAACCCCAGGCATCCAGTGTGTCGGCCAGCAGGGACAACTGGCCGGCCTCTTCCACCACCACCAGCACGCGCTCGGCGGCACCTTCAAGGTTGTCCTGGTCGCCCGCCTCGCCGTTGTCGGCGGCCAGTCCCTCCAGCGGGAAATAGAGGTCGAAGCGGCTGCCGCGGCCCCGCTCGCTGTCCACCCGCATCACGCCGCCATGGCTGGTGACGATGCGCTTGCACGAGACCAGGCCGAGCCCGGTACCGGCTTCCTTGGTGGTGAAGAACGGCTCGAACAGGCGCTCCTTCACCGCCGGTTCCATGCCTGGGCCGTCGTCGATCACGCTGATGCACAGGTAGCAGCACTGCCGCGACGACTCACCGGGCTGGAAGAAGTCCTCCGGCAGTTGCGTCCGCGCGGCTTCGACGCGCAGGCGGCCGCCGTCCGGCATCGCCTGGATCGCGTTCAGGCACAGGTTCAGCAAGCACTGCTGCAACTCGGTGTGGTTGCCTTCGAACGACAGGTCCGGATCGTCGATCGCCAGTTCCATCGTCACCGTGTGCGGCACGCTGCCCTGCATCAGCAGGTCGAACGCGCTGAACAGCGTGCCAGCCGCACCTGTTCCGCGCGGCGCGCGCCGCTGGCGAACGACAGCATCGAGTGCACCATGTCCAGGCCGCGCTTGCCGCAATCGCGCACCAGCTTGCCCAGCCGCGCCAGGCGCGGGTCATGCTGGTAATCCTGCAGGCTGTCGCCGGCCAGCAGCAGCGGCTGCAGCAGGTTGCGCAGGTCGTGGCTGAGGCCCCCGGCAAGCATCGCCAGGCTCTCGAAGCGCTGCGCGCGGACCAGCTCCGCCTCGGTGCGACGGCTGGCCCGGCGCGCCGAGGCCTCGCTCAGGGCGCGGCGCACCGCGCTGGCCAGCCGGGCCGGATTCTGCTTCAGGATGTAGTCGGTGGCGCCGTTGTGCAATGCCTCGATCGCCGCCTCCTCGCCCAGCGTGGCGGAGACGAAGATGAACGGCAGGTCCTCGTCGCGCCGGCGCAGCAGCTCCAGTGCATGCTGGCCGGAAAAGCCCGGCATGCTGAGGTCCGACAGCACGATGTGCGGCCTGAAGTCGTCCAGCGCGGCGACGAAGCTGGACTCGTCGTCGACCAGGCGCACCTCATAGGCGATGTGGTCGGCGTCGAGCTCGGCGAGCACCAGCTCCGCATCGAGCCGGCTGTCCTCGACCTGCAGCACCCGGATGGCCGGCGTCTCCCTGGGTTTTCCGCTTGGCATGGGGTTCATCGCTGCTGTCCGTTTCTGGAACCCGTAGGCCGTGGGAGCCGCCGCGGGTGTTAGCGTTCCATCCGTTCACTCCGGGCTGGGCGCCTGGTTGAGCACCGCCCAGAACTGGCCCAGTGTACGCACCGCGTCGAAGAACTGGTCCACGTCGACCGGCTTGATCACGTAGGCGTTGGCACCGAGGTCCCAGCTGCGCGCCAGGTCGCTCTCCTCACGCGAGGAGGACAGGATCACCACCGGGATCCGCCGCAGCCGCTCGTCGCCGCGCATCGCGGTCAGCACGTCCAGCCCGTTCATGCGCGGCATCTTGATGTCCAGCAGCACCACCGCCGGGTCGCCCGGCTCGCGCGTGGCCCACGCGCCGCGGCAGTGGAGGTAGTCCATGCACTCCACGCCGTCCTCTACATGCACCACCGGGTTGGCCAGGTGCGCCTCGCCCAGCGCGTCCATCGCCATCTCGGCATCGGCCAGGCTGTCCTCGGCCAGCAGGATGGTGCGCAGGTCTTTCTTGTTCATGCTTTGCTCTCGGTGCGTGTGCCGGACGCGTCGGTGGCCGGCAGCGAGAAATGGAAATGGGCGCCCCGGCCCGATTCGGCCTCGGCCCAGACGCGGCCGCCGTGGCGCGCCACGATCCGCCGCACGTTGGCCAGCCCGATGCCGTTGCCCGGAAACTCCGAGGCCTTGTGCAGGCGCTGGAACACGCCGAACAGCTTGTCCGCATACTGCATGTCGAACCCCGCGCCGTTGTCGCTTACCGTGAATTCGTAGTCGCCGTTGCGACCCTGGCGCACGCTCACCTCGATGCGCGCCACCTCACAGTGGCCGGTGTACTTCACCGCATTGGCGAGCAGGTTCTGCCACACCGTGCGCAGCATGTTCTCATCGCCGATCACCATCGGCAACGGCGCGATGCTCCACACGATACGCCGCCCCGACACACCCGATTCGGCCAGTGCGCGGGCCTCGTCGACCAGCGACTGCATGTCCACCGCCTGCAGGCGCAGCGCGCCGCGGCCGAGCCGCGAGAACACCAGCAGGTCGTCGATCAGCACGGCCATGCGCTGCGCCGAGCCGGCGATCACCTCGATGTAGTGGGTGGCTTTCTCGTCCAGCCGCTCGTCCAGGTGCTGCTCCAGCTTGCGTGCGAACCCGGCGATGTGGCGCAGCGGTGCGCGCAGGTCGTGTGACACCGAGTAACTGAACGCCTCCAGTTCGCGGTTGACGTCGGAAATCTGCGCCACCTTGCCTTCCAGCTGATGGTTGAGCTCGTTCACCTGCTGCTCGGCCAGCGCGCGCGTGGTGACGTCGCTGACCGTCAGCAGCAGCGCCGGGGTGCCGCCGTCCTGCTGCTGCAGCCGGCGCGCGTTGATCAGTACGTGGCGGTCGATGCCATCGACGGTGCGCTGCACCATCTCGTAGTCCCACAGCTCGCGGTCGCGCAGCAGCACGTCATTCAGGCGCTGCAGCAGCACGCCGTCGCTCCACGCGCCATGGCCGATCTGCACCAGCGGCAGCGAGCGCCGCCGCGGATCCATGCCGTACAGTTCGCTGAAGGCGTTGTTCACCAGCAGGCTGTTGAGGTTCTCGTCGAACAGCGCGATCGGCTCGCGCACCGCCTGGAAGATCAGCTGGGAACGCAGCACCGCGCGACCTTCGCGGGTCTCCGCCAGCTGGCGCCGACCGATCTGCCGCTCGGAGGTGACCACGATGATGACCAGCAGCAGGATCTGCGCCAGCGCGGTGATCGAGAGCACGATGCGCCCCTCGAGGGATTGCCGTGCGGCCGCCTTCTCGCGCTGCAGCAGCAGGCCGTCCTCGATCTGCACGATGCCGGCGATCTGCGGGTTCATCCCGAACAGGTCGTCGGCATCGCGCAGCGATTGCCGCGCGCCGGCGGGGTTGCCCTGCCGCAGCCGCTCCAGCGCCTGGTTCATCAGGGTGAGGCGGCCGTTGACGCTGCTGGCCAGCGAGCCCATCAGGGCCTGCTGGTCGGGGTTGTCGCGCGTCATCCCGCGCAACTTCTGCAGCAGCGGCGACACTTCGTTGCCGACCCGCTCGGCGCGCCCGTGGGTGGCCGCGTTCACGTCGCCCGCCAGCAGCCGGTAGCTGGCCGCCTCGCTGTCATGCACCATGTAGGCGATGCGGTAGGCCAGCGCCTTCACCTCGGTCGAGCGCGCCACCCATTCGGTGGCCCGTGCCGTGTCGCGCGCGCCCTGCAGCGTGACGATGTACGGCAGGCCGACGATGAACAGCATCGCCAGCAACAGGCCGGCGGTACGCCAGCGCATGATGCCCCGCGTTGTCATGTCGCCAGCCGCATCGGCGCGCCCATGAGGAAGTCCCCGCATTCTGGCATGTTTCATCCGCATGCCGCCGTTGCCATGCGCGTTCACCGCCCGTAGCGGCTCATCGCCGCCGGGCGGGCGGCCGCCGCGCCGCCCCATGTGCGGTCCGGCTGCCCCTGCATGGTGTAGTGCAGCTCGCCGCCGGCCACGATCTCGCCGTGGCGCAGGTAGCTGCGCTCCAGCGGCTTGCCGTTCAGCGTCACCGCGCCGACGTAGGGGTGGGCGTCGTCCAGCGGCGAGGCGCTGATGGTGAAGGTACGCCCGTGGCCGAGCTGGATCGTGGCGCGCGCCACGAACGGCCGGCCGATCGCGTACTCGTCGCTGGCCGGCGTCACCGGATAGAAGCCGAGCGCGGTGAACACGTACCAAGCCGACATCTGGCCGAGGTCGTCGTTGCCGCTGAGGCCGTCGGGACGCGGCGCGTACTGGCTGTCCATGATCTGCTTCAGCCGCGCCTGGGTCTTCCACGGCGCGCCGGCGTAGTCGTACAGGTAGGCGATGTGGTGGCTGGGCTCGTTGCCGTGCGCGTACCAGCCGATCAGCCCGGTGATGTCCTCGACGTGCTTGAAGTGCGAGGGGTCGACCTTCGCCTCGAACAGCGCGTCGAGCTTGGCCACGAACTTCGCGTCGCCGCCCATCGCAGCGATCAGCCCCGCCACGTCCTGCGGCACGTACCACGAGTACTGCCAGGCGTTGCCTTCGGTGTAGTCGCTGCCGTAGCCGGCGGCCTCGGGATCGAACGGCTCGCGGAACTTGCCGTCGCTGAGCCGCGCGCGCATGAAGCCGCTCTTCGCGTCCCACGCGTGGCGCCAGTTGCCCGCGCGCCTGGCGAATGTGGCGGCGACGTCCGTCTTGCCCATCGCCCTGGCCATCTGCGCCAGCGACCAGTCGTCGTAGGCGTACTCCAGTGTCTTCGAGGCGGCCTCCGGCTCCTTGTCGATCGGCACGTAGCCAAGCTTCATGTAGTCGGCCAGGTCGCCGTACGGCGCGTAGGTCGCGCTGGCCACCATGGCTGCCAGCGCCTTGTCCGCATCGAAGCCGCGCACGCCCTTGACGTAGGCGTCGGCGATCACCGGCACCGCGTGGTAGCCGATCATGCACCAGGTCTCCAGCCCCTGGTACGCCCACACCGGCAGGATGCCGAACGGGCTGGCCTCGCGCGCGGCGACCAGCGAGCGCACGAAGTCGCTGCTGAGGTCAGGCCGCAGCAGCACCATCAGCGGCTGCTGCGCGCGGTACACGTCCCACAGCGACCAGGTGGAGTAGAACTCGAAGCCGTCGGTGCGATGCACCGCGTGGTCCGGCCCGCGGTACTCGCCGTTGGCGTCCATGCTCAGCGTGGGCGACAGCATGGCGTGGTACAGCGCGGTGTAGAACTGCGTCTTCGCGGTCTTCGGCGCATCCACGTCGATCACCGCCAGCGCCTGGTCCCAGGCGGCTTTCGCCTCGGCGCGGCGCGCGTCGAAATCCCAGCCCGCGCCGTCCTTGTCCAGGTTGGCGACTGCGTTCGCCTCGCTCACCGGCGAGATCGCCACCTTCACCTCCAGCGGCTGGTGCAGCTGGCCGAAGTCGAACACGCCGACCAGCGCGCGGCCGTCCTGCGCGTCGCGGTCCTCGGCCTGATGGCCCGGTCCCTTGAAGCCCTTGTAGGTGATGTCGGTCTCGCGGTTGTACAGCTCGCGCGAGGTCATCGGCGCGGAGAAGCGCATGGCGAAGCACAGCTCGCGCCCCGGCGCCCAGCCGCGGGTGCTGCGGCAGCCGGTGACGCTGCCGTCGGCATGCACGCGCAGGCTGGCCCACAGCACCTTGCCGGGGTAGTCGTAGATGCTCGGGCGCAGGTCCAGCAGCAGGTGCGCGGGCTTGCCGGCCGGAAAGGTGTAGCGGTGCCAGCCGATGCGGCGCCCGGCGGTGAGTTCGGCGCGCACGCCGTAATCGCTCAGCGTGACCGCGTAGTAGCCGGCCTGCGCCACCTCGCTGTCGTGCGAGAAGCGCGAGCGGTAGCCGCTGCCCGGCGCGGTCGGGTCGCCGGGCTCCAGCCGCACGTCGCCGGCAATCGGCATCAGCAGCACGTCGCCCAGATCCGAATGGCCGGAGCCGGAGAAGTGCGTGTGCGAGAAACCCAGCATGCTGCTGTCGCCGTACTGGTAGCCGGCGGCCCACTTGTAGCCGTGCTTGAAGTCGGGCATCGCGGTGTCGGGCGAGAGCTGGATCATGCCGAACGGCACGGTGGCGCCAGGGAAGGTGTGGCCGTCGCCACCGGTGCCGATGCGCGGATCGACGTCGGCCGCGTGCCCGCGCGAGCCCAGCGCGGGCGCAGCGGCCATCAGTCCCAGCAGGGCGAGCAGCATCGTGATGGTGCGGGGCATGGAAGACCTCGGCGAGGGACGGAAGCCTGAAGGTAACACCGCCGGCGGCATGTTGCGGCGCGCGATCGGCGTGGCGGCGAAAACGGTTACATTGGCGGCACGGCGCCGTCGATCGGTCCGTCCACCTTCCGCCACTTGCGAACCGGAATACCGCCATGGCCCTTGCCACCGTACCGCCCTCCCCGCCTGCATCCGCGCCGGACCGCGCCGGTCACGAACCCTACACCAGCCATCCGACGGCGCTGGGCGTGCTCACCACCATCTTCTTCATGTGGGGTTTCCTGACCTCCCTCAACGACATCCTGATCCCGCACCTGAAGTCGATCTTCCAGCTCAACTACGCGCAGGCGATGCTGGTGCAGTTCACCTTCTTCGGCGCGTACTTCCTGATGGCGCTGCCGGCGGGCCAGCTGGTCGCCGCGCTGGGCTATAAGAAGGGCATCGTGGCCGGGCTGGCGATCGCCGGCGTCGGTGCGCTGGGCTTCTGGCCGGCCGCGGGGCTGCAGCTGTACCCGGCCTTCCTCGCCGCGCTGTTCGTGCTGGCCACCGGCATCACCGTGCTGCAGGTGGCGGCCAATCCGTACGTGGCCCTGCTCGGCCCGGAGAAGACCAGCTCCAGCCGGCTGACCCTGGCGCAGGCGCTGAATTCCGCCGGCACCGCATTGGCCCCCTACTTCGGCGGCCTGCTGATCCTGTCCAACGTGGTGAAAAGCCCGGACGAACTGGCCGTGCTGGAACCGGCGCAGCGCCTGCTCTACGACACCCAGCAGGCACAGGCGGTGCAGGGGCCGTACATTGGTCTGGCGGTGGTGCTGTTTCTGCTGGCGGCCTTCGTCTGGCTGTTCCGCCTGCCGGCGCTGAGCGAGGCCACCGACAAGGACGACCACGCGCGCCACGGCTTTGCCGAGGTGCTACGCCACCCGCACGTGCTGTTCGGCGTGCTCGGCATCTTCTTCTACGTCGGTGCGGAAGTGTCGATCGGCAGCTTCATGGTCAACTACCTGTCGATGCCCGAGATCGGCCACCTGAGCGAGCAGCAGGCTGCCGGCTACGTCTCGTGGTACTGGGGCGGCGCGATGGTCGGCCGCTTCGTCGGCTCAGCGCTGATGGCGAAGTTCTCGCCGCGCAAGCTGCTGGCACTGTTCGCCGCGATCAACGCGCTGCTGGTGCTGACCACCATATCCAGCAGCGGCGCGCTGGCGATGTACAGCATCATCGCGATCGGCCTGTTCAACTCGATCATGTTCCCCACCATCTTCGCGCTCAGCATCGAGCGGCTGGGGCCGATGACCAGCAAGGCGTCCAGCCTGCTGATCATGGCCATCGTGGGCGGCGCGATCATCCCGCCGCTGCAAGGGGTGTTCGCCGATCATATCGGCCTGCAGCACGCGTTCTTCCTGCCGCTGCTGTGCTACCTGTACATCGTGTTCTACGGCCTGCGCGGCTCGCGCATCCGCAGCATCCCGGCAGCGGACGCCAGCGAAATCCACTGACATGCCGACACGGCCCATCCTGTGCTTCGGCGAGGCACTGATCGACCTGCACGCCGACGGCCTCGACCCGCGCGGCTTCGCCGCCAGCTTCGTGCCGTTCGCCGGCGGCGCGCCGGCCAACGTGGCGGTCGCCGCGGCGCGGCTCGGCGGCGATGCCCGCTTCGCCGGCATGCTGTCGACGGACCGCTTCGGCGACTTCCTGCTCGACAGCCTGCAGCAGGCCGGCGTCGGCACCGCCGACGTGGTGCGCACCGATGCGGCGAACAGCGCGCTGGCCTTCGTCACGCTGGACGCCCACGGCGAACGCAGCTTCGCCTTCTACCGCGAGCGCAGCGCCGACCTGCTGTTCCGGCCGGCCGACTTCCGCGCGGATGCCTTCCGCGAGCTTGCCGTGTTCCACGTCTGCTCCAACAGCATGACCGACCCGGCGCTGGCCGCCACCACCCGCGAAGGCATGCAGCGCGCGCACGGCGCCGGCGCGCTGGTCAGCTTCGACCTCAACCTGCGCCCTGCGCTGTGGCCGGCCGGCAGTGATCCGCACCCGCTGGTATGGCCGGCGCTGCATCTGGCCGACGTGGTGAAGCTCTCCGCCGAGGAATTCACCTGGCTGGCGCCGGACGGCGAGCAGGCCGCGCTGGACCGGCTGTGGCAGGGCCGCACCCGGCTGGTGCTGGTGACCGACGGCGCGCAACCGCTGCGCTGGTTCCACCCTGACGCCGAAGGCGAACTGCCCGGCTACACGGTCGCCGTGGTCGATGCCACCGCCGCCGGCGACGCCTTCATGGGCGGCCTGCTGTGCTGCCTGGCCGAGCTGGAAGCCGGCCCGGACCGGCTCGACCGCCTGGTCGCCGCGATGCCGCGGCTGCACGCGATGCTGCGTTTCGCCGCCGCCTGCGGCGCGCTCACCGTCACCCGCCGGGGCTCGTTCGCCGCCATGCCGCGCGGCGCCGAGGTGCTGGCCTTCATGGAACAACAGGCATGAGTCACGCCCCCGACTTCCGTGCCGCCAAGTTCCTGCGCGGGCACATCGCGCAGACGATGGCGTTCTACCACCCGCGCGCGATCGACCCGCAAGGCGGCTTCTTCCACTACTTCCGCGACGACGGCACGGTCTACGAGCGCAACCACCGGCACCTGGTCAGCAGCACCCGCTTCGTCTTCAACTACGCGATGGCGGCGATCGAGTTCGGCGACGATGCGGCACTTCAGCGCGAGTACCTCGACGCGGCGCGCCACGGCCTGCGCTACCTGCGCGAGGTGCACCGCGACCCGTACACCGGCGGCTACGCCTGGACGATCCGCGACGGGCAGGCGGAGGACCGCACCAACCATGCCTACGGCGTGGCCTTCGTGCTGCTCGCCTACGCCAGCGCGCTGAAGGCCGGCATCGGCGAGGCCGCCGCGTGGATGGACGAAACCTGGCACCTGCTGGAGCAGCACTACTGGGAGGACGCCGCCGGCCTGTACCGCGACGAGGCGGACGCGGCCTGGCACTTCAGCGGCTACCGCGGCCAGAACGCCAACATGCACATGTGCGAGGCGATGCTGGCCGCCTACCAGGCCAGCGGCGAAGCGCGCTATCTCGACCGCGCCTACACCCTCGCCGACCACATGACCCGCCGCCAGGCCGCCAAGGCCGGTGGGCTGGTGTGGGAGCACTACGACGCCCGCTGGGCCATCGACTGGGACTACCACCGCGACGACCCGAAGCACCTGTTCCGTCCGTGGGGTTTCCAGAGCGGCCACCAGACCGAATGGGCCAAGCTGCTGCTGACCCTGGAGCCGCTGCTGCGCCGGCACGGCTACGACGAGGACTGGCTGCTGCCCACCGCGCGGCAGCTGTTCGACACCGCGCTGGCGCGCGCCTGGGACAGCGAGTACGGCGGCATCTGCTACGGCTTCGCGCCGGACGGCAGCGTGTGCGACGACGACAAGTACTTCTGGGTGCAGGCCGAATCGCTAGCCGCCGCCGCACGGCTGCATGCGCACACCGGCGAAGCCCTCTACGACGACTGGTACGGCAAGCTGTGGGCTTACGCTTGGCAGCATTTCGTCGACCACCGCCACGGCGCCTGGTACCGCATCCTCAGCCGTGACAACCGCAAGCTCAGCGACGAGAAAAGCCCGGCCGGCAAGACCGACTACCACACCATGGGCGCCTGCCACGACGTGCTGGCGCTGCTGCGTGCCGGTGGCCGGCCGTGACCCGTTTCCTCTGCCCAAGGCACCGCATGAAGAAGCCCGCCGTTTTGCTTGCCGCCAGCGCCACCCTGCTGCTGGCCGCCGCTGCCACGGCTGCGCCGGCACCGGCAGCGGCGAAGTTCGACCCGCTGCAAGCCTTCGCGCCGTACAGCTACCCGCAGCCGGCCACGGCCTACCGCTCGGCCAGCGGCAAGCCCGGGCCGCTGTTCTGGCAGAACCGCGCCGACTACACCATCACGGCCACGCTCGACCCGGCCACCCGGCAGCTGCGCGGCAGCGAGGTGATCAGTTACACCAACCACAGCCCCGACGCGCTCGACGTGCTGTGGCTGCAACTGGACCAGAACCGCTATCGGCGCGACGCCCGCGGCGCGTTCACCAGCAAGTTCCCCACCGAGTTCACCGACGGCTACCGGATCGCCACGGTCGAGCTGGAGGACGCGCACGGCAAGCGGCAGGCGGTGCCGTGGCTGGTTTCCGACACGCGCATGCAGGTGCAGTTGCCGGTGGCGCTGCAAGGCAACGGCGGCAACCTGCGCCTGCACGTCGCCTGGAGCTACACCGTGCCGGGCGAGTTCGGCGGCCGCACCGACGTCAACCCGAGCCAGAACGGCGAGATCTTCGAGATCGCGCAGTGGTACCCGCGCATGGCCGTGTACGACGACCTGCGCGGCTGGGACACCGCGCCCTACCTCAACAGCGAGTTCTATCTCGAGTACGGCGATTTCGACTACGCCATCACCGTGCCGAGCGAGATGATCGTGGCCGGCTCCGGCGAACTGGTGAATCCGCAGGAAGTGCTGACCAGCACCGAGCGCGAGCGGCTGGAGCAGGCGCGCCGCAGCGACGCCACCGTGATGATCCGCACACTGGAAGAAGTCGCCCAGCCGTCCAGCCGTCCGAAACAGGGCGGCACGCTGACCTGGCACTTCCGCATGCAGAACACCCGCGACGTGGCGTTCGGCGCCTCGAAGGCGTTCGTGTGGGACGCCGCGCGGATCAACCTGCCGCAGGGCAGGACCGCGCTGGCGATGTCGGTCTACCCCGTCGAAAGCGGCGGCAAGGAAGCCTGGGGCCGCGCCACCGAATACCTCAAGGCCGCCACCGAGTACTTCTCGCGGCAGTGGTACCCGTACCCATGGCCGGTGGCGATCAACGAGGCCGGCACCGCCGGCGGCATGGAGTACCCCGGCATCACCTTCGACCACAAGCTGGCCAAGGGCAGCAAACTGCACATGGTGATCGCGCACGAGATCGGGCACAGCTGGTTCCCGATGATTGTGGGCAGCAACGAGCGCCGCGACGCGTGGATGGACGAGGGCTTCAACACCTTCATCGACGTCTACGAGGACTACGCCTTCAACAACGGCGAGTACGCCCCCAAGCGCGACAGCGAGTACGCACCCGGCGGCGGCAACCCCGCCGACGAGATCGCGAAAGTCATCGCCGACCCCGCCGCGCCCGTCCTGATCAACGGCGCCGACATGATGACGGAGAAGTACCGCCACCCGATCAGCTACTTCAAGGGCGCGTTCGGGCTGGTGCTGCTGCGCGAGCAGATCGTCGGGCCGGAGCGCTTCGACCCCGCGCTGCGCCGCTACATCGCCACCTGGGCGTTCAAGCACCCCAGCCCATCGGACTTCTTCCGCTTCATGGAAAGCGAGACCGGCGAGGACCTGGGCTGGTTCTGGCGCGGCTGGTACGAGCACAACTGGCAGTTCGACATGGCCGTGCGCAAGATCGCGCCGATCGACGGCCACTGGTCGCATGGCGCGGAAGTCACCATCGCCAACCTCGGCCAGCTGGTGCTGCCCACCACGCTGCGGGTGACCTACGCCGACGGCAACACGCGGGACCTGCGCGTGCCGGTCGAGACCTGGCAGCAGCACCGCGAGTACGTGGTGCGCGTGGCCGGCACGCAGAAGGTGGTGTCGGCCACACTGGACCCGCTGCATGCCCTGCCGGAAGCGGACCGCTCGAACGACACGCTGAAGGTGAAATAGCCGCGCGCCCCGGTCGACGACCCGTCAGAAAACCAGCCGCGCCCCCAGCATCCAGGTGCGGCCGGGACCCGGTTCGAAGTAGCGCCCGTTGCTGTCGTTGACGATTACCGAACCGACGTAGCGGCGGTCGCCGAGGTTGTTCACCACGACTGACAGTCGCCTGCCGCGAAACTTCGGAAAGCGTCGTTCCAACCTGCGCGCCCGGGTTCCGACTGCTACGCCATGGCTCGCTCGATTCGCATGAGGACCGCATTCCGATCGGTCAGCCATTCGATACCATCGACGTGCACTACGTGCCAGCCGCGCCGACGCAACAGGGAAGCCCGCTGGGTCCTACGATATGCACCATCGTCGGTGTCGCCCTCATCACAAAGAATCGCCACGCGATACGCCCGCCCGGCGACTTCGCCCTCAGCCGCCACATGCACCTTGAAGCGCGAAGCGCCCACATGCGCGCTGGCCTCGATGCCCTTCGCGAACAACGCCTCGATCAGTTGGCCGGCAAGCGGCACGAAGCCCGGCAGAACCCCCTGCGCGCTACTGACGGACGGACTCGCTGCGGCGCGCACCACGTCCAGCACATGCGCGGCGAGCGAGCGATCGCCGCCGGACATGTGGTGGACATACTCCAGATAGGCCTTGAACAGGCGTGGGCCGTCGTTCTTCGCACGCGCCACGCTTAATTGACCAGGATCGAACGAGGCGACCACGACGGCTTCCTGACGTGCACGCGAGACGGCCACGTTCAGGCGACGCTCGCCACCACGCTGGCCCAGCGGCCCGAACCGCGCCGGCACGTAATGCTGCACACCGCGTGTCTTGTGCACGCGTTCCACCGGCGCATGGCCTAGCGAGAAAACGATCACGTCGCGCTCATCGCCCTGCACGCTTTCGATATTCTTGACGAAGGGGCGGTCGTCGAGCCGCTCAAGCGCTTCGGCCGCTCCGTACAGGCGAGCGAACTCCTCTTGCGATGAACGTCGCCGGTCAATGGCGTCAAGTATGGCCAGGCGCTGCGAGAGGTTGAAAGTCACGATGCCGATCGTCGGTGGCTGCGGCCGGGCCAACAGTTCCCCAACGAGGTCCACCACGCGCTCGGCTTCGACATCGTTGCGTCCGCCCTCGTACTTTGCATCGGCTACCGCAATCCAGCGCAGGCTGGCCGGTACCGGTGGCCGGGACGAAGCGGGACAGGTGAGCAGCGCGCCTCCGTACATCGCATGGTTGGAGAACGCAATCAGGTCCTCGTCCTGGCAGCGATAATGCCAGTCGAGCCGCCGTGCCGGCATGCGTAAACGGGCGAGCGTCAGCAGCGATTCCGAGGTGAGGAAATCGGCTGGTTCCGTTTCTTCTTCGGAGTCCGTTTCACCCTCGTCGCGCGTGGCCTTGAAGAAGGCGGTGGGCGGCATCTGCCGGTCGTCACCCGCGATAACCACGCGCCGCGCACGCAGCAGCGCGGGAAAACCGTTGGCGACGGTGCACTGCGACGCCTCATCGAAGATCACCACATCGAACACCGGCTGGCGCGGAAACAACACGACCAGCGTTTCCGGCGACAGCAGCCATACCGGCAACGTGTCGAACAAGCCTTGCACCGCATAGCTGTGTACGAAACTGCGCAGCGGCATCAGGCCGCGCTGCTTGGCCACTTCGTGTTGCAGTTTGTCGCGGGCAGCCTGCGCGGGCGTGCGCCGCGCGTACTTTTCGGCTACGGGCATGGCAAGCAGGGGTGCCGCGTCCGCACCATCGAGCACGCGGTGGCGGGATGCCTGCGCCTGAGCTTCAAGCGCTTCATTCAGTTGGCGAGTGACGTTGTCGTCCACTTCGCCGCTGCGCAAGGCACCCGGTAACGCATCGTGTGCCGCCTGCACGCAACCGATTGCCCACGCCTTCAGCAGAAGGTCCGACCATGCACTGGACGAGGCGTCAGCGCAGGCGGCAATCGCCAGGGGACCACATGCATCCACAGTCAAGGCCTCGGCGAGGTGTCGATCCAGTTCGGCGGCGCGGTCGGCGTGCTGTGCGAAGACGCGATGCCGGATACCAAGCTCTGCAGCCGGGGTGCTCGGAGTCAGGTCATGGAAAATCTCGGCAGCGGCGTGACTGGCCACGACATGTTTGCGCCATGCCTGCGCCGCGGCCAGACGGTCGAATACTGTCTGCCGCCATGCTTTCGCATCGCCGGCAGCCCATGCGTCCAGTGTTGTCAACGCGTTGCGAACGCGCACCAGACAGTGCACAGGTTCGGCGATGTCGGCTACGCGCTGCAAGGATTGGGCAACCTGTCCGGCGTCGCCGACGAGCACCCGTGCAAGTCCGGTCCGGGCGGCGGTCTGGTCGAAACTCGCCCACAGTCGCGCCAGTCGCAGCCGCCGATGCAGGTCGTGCAACAAGGTGGCGTCGATCGGTCGACCCAAGGCATCCGGCCAGACGTCCGCCAGCTGGCGCTTGATGGTGCCACGCGCCTTCCACCAGCCCGGCGACAGGTAACGCAAGAACGAGGTGCCTTGAGTCAAAAGCGCCTGTACGCACTGCTCGAACGCCGGCGTGGCATCGACGCGCACCGGCGCGGGATGGGCCTGCCACGCTTCCGATGCGCTCATCCAGTCCGCCCGCAAGGCGAGCAAGGGTGCGCGGCGATCGTCAGGAAATTCCAACAGAGCCGCCGCCAGGGCGTCGACCTCCTTGAGGGAGGTGAGCGCCTTGTGTGCTCTCAGCAGTTCTTCCATGTGCGACTCGCTGGTGGCGGGCGCGACACCTTGGCGCACTGCTACCGCTTCCACGGCAGCAGCCGTGCGCACCGCCTGCATGAGCGATTCGGCGAAGGCCGCGCGTGCTTCGCGCGTACTCCCGGCCAGCGAGCGGCGCTGGTGTGTCACCGAGGGGCGCCACGGACTGTCCGACACCATCAAATCGGCCCAGGGCCGGCAAGCCTGCGCCAGCTTCGCCAGCTTGAGCGCGCCGCCAAACGGAAGGCCTGCCAGCGGCGGCATGGTTTGGGGCACGGTATCGGCAATGCCGGCGGCGTAGGTGGCCAGCTTGCCCAGCGGTGGCTCGCCTGCAGTCGAATGGCGCGTGTGCGCGATGCGCGGACGCAGCCGGCCAGTCAATTGCACGACGTCCTCCGCGGTAGACGCAGGCGCAGCAGGGCGGTTTGCCCTCGACTCCAGCCGGTCGTGGATCTTGCGAAACAGCGCCTTGCGGTCATCGACCACGTCGTGCACCACGCCAACCAGAGCGCCGAAGCCGATCCCCGCCAGGCGCTGGGCAACCACGTCCAGCGCCGCGCGTTTCTCCGATACCACCGCCACGCGCTCACCGCGTGCGAGCGCATCCGCCACCAGGTTCACGATCACCTGGCTCTTGCCGGTCCCTGGTGGGCCATCGACGACCATGGCGCGTGTATTGCCCGCCATGCGCACCACATCCACCTGCGAGGGATCGGCGGCAATCACCAGCGTCGGAGCCTGCGCAGTTGACTCGATCGCAGCCGGCTCCGCCGCATGATCCGTGCGCAGGGATGCCGGCAAGAGTGCACTGGCGCAACCCAGCGACGCATGCACATCCGCACCGGGGGAGTCTATTTCAGCGAGCAGTTGCTCATAGTCGTGCAGCAGTTCGGAGCGGGACTGGGGGAACAGACCGATGACGGCGCAGGCTTCGAGCTCAAGTCGGCAACCCTTCCAGGCAACCGTGTCGTCATCGAGCGGGTCGAGCGTATGCAGTGCGGCATCGATCTCGAAAATGTCCATGCCGATCTGGCGCAGGTGATCGGCCAGCGCCACCACGCCCCGGCCGGCGTCGGCCGCCAGTGCGTCGAGCTTGACTGCCTGATCGTCGGCAAAAGGCAGGTTCGCCTTGAGATGGATGAGCCGCAACAGTGCCTGGTTGGCGACCGGTGGCTCATCGGCCACATGCACCAGCGCGATACCGCCGATGCCGTCCGGCTCCAGTTCCACCGGATACAACAGCAGGGGTGCGCGCACCACATAACCGTTCACCACGCCGCGCACGAAACCGACGCCGAGATGCAGGTCGCGCGCACCGGTCTCCTCACGCCGCGCCAGGTGCTCGCGCCGCAGTTCGACAAGCTGGCGCAGGAGACTGGCGGCCTCCTTTGACTCGCCAGCCTGTTCCGCCTGCACCAGCACCACGCGGCGGGCGTCCTGTGCCAATGTCAGGCAGCGATCCGCATGTCCTACCGAGATACGCGACAGTGCGGCGAGATCGAACGCACGACCGACGCGCACTTCGCGCAGCCGCACCGATGGGCTGCGCCCGTCGCCGCTGATGAGCTCGTCGCGCAGGCGCTGGATGGCGCGCAGCAACGCATCCTGCGGCAAGGGCGGCGGCGGTGTCACGGTTGCCGCTGCGTGCCTGGGCGACAACGCAATGGTTCCATCCAGGTCGACCGTCGCGACATCGACTGACGTGGAAAGGCCGGCGTGTTCCAGCGCCGCCGCGAGCCGCGCGAGCACAGCACCCTCACGGCGCGTTTCGCCCACCAGGCGCAACAGCTGGCGCAAGGTGGTCTGCGACCCACCGCGCCGCCAGATGGCGGCGAGATAAACATCCAGCGCCTGCGCGGCATCACGGGCGCGCACTGGCAGCGGCTTGGCGGCGCTCTCCTCACGGCGTTCCACGGTGATCCGGCGGAGCACCGTTCGCATCAACGTACCAAACAACTCCTCGCCGCCAAGCAAGCGGCCGATCTCCATGACACGCGCGAACTCGCGCTCGTCCGCTACGCCGTCGGCCGTGAGTACGTGGATCAGCAGGTTGAACAATGGACGCAGGAACGACGAGCCCCAAGCCTTGGCCAGCGGCGCAAGCTCCTCGACGCGTTGTGCCGCCTGTGCCGGATCGAGCAGGCGACGCCAGTCGGGCACCAGCGAGGCAAAGGTGCGTTCCAGCACCTCGGCCTCTTCATCGCTCAGGTTGTCATCAGCCATCGACACCAGCACGGCAGCCGCCAGCGCCAGCTCGTGCAGTTCCGCGGGCGGTGGCTCCAGGTACTGGAACGCGCCGTCCAGCCCGGGCCGGCGCAATACGCGCTCGATCAGGGCATCCACCTCGTCGAGCGTGCGCGTGCCGGGACCGCAACCGGTCAACTCGCGATACAGCGTGGTCTCGCTGAACAACCACGCGGCCCAGGCACGCACGCCGTGTTCGGGGTGGGTGACGCCCTGCGCACTGTCACCCTCCGCGAGGCACGCCTCCACCAGCTCGCAACACTGGGCGAGATAGCCGGCTGTATCGCCGCCGAGGTCTTCCGCGGGCAAGCCAGTGGTCGCCACCATTTCCAGGCGCAGCAGCGCATCCAGATCCCGCGTGGCGAGCAGAGCGTAGCGATCGGCAGTCAATTCGCGCGCCATCGAAAGAGTGGAGGCGACCAGCGCAAGCTCCACCGGCGCGTCTTCGGCCAGCGCCAGCGACGTGGCCAGCGCACTCACCTGTGCATGCGGCGAGTCCGGCCCGTGCGCGATGAAGTGGCCGAACTCATGACCGATCACCGCACGCAGGGCGCCATCGTCGAGCAGGGACAAAAGCCGCCCCTGGATCTCCATCAGGATCGGCTCGCGCAAGAGGTGCATGGCCGCGTTTTCGCGGCCGGCAGACTGGTAGATCTCGACCGGCGAAGTCAGCCCGAACGCGTCCCGGATCTCGACTGCCGCCATGATGGCCTTGGGCGCCATTGCTTCGGTGAGTCGCACGGCCCGTCCCAGCAACTGGCGGCGCACCGCCTCGGGCTCGGGCAACGCGTATTGCGCTGCCGTCAGGGCCACTCTCGCATCCTGTGCGAGACGCTCTAGCAGCGCATGCTCTACGCACACCCGTACACGCGCCTCTTTGACAATCCGTCCTGGCTCCATGGTCGTCCCCTGCCGCCCCTGTTCTTGCTTATCAAGCAGCGCACGGGCAAGCAAGTCAAGCTGGCGGCCGCCGACTCCTCGTCAGTGCGTCCTTTTCGTGCACCGGACGGACGGATCCGCAGCAGCTCGTTCCAAGATATTCGCTGCCGGGCGCGCAGCGTGCGAACAACACGCTGCAGGTGAATTAGAGCCCGGGCTTTACCCCCTTCCCCGCTTGCAGGGGAGGGCCGGGCGAGCGCAGGGAGTCCTCAGGTGCGGGGGCGCTCTTAAAGCTCCGGCAACGACTGCTGCAACGTGCCGATGCCCTCCCACGGAGCGCGCTTCAACGCCGCCGCCCGCTTCAGCGCCTTGCGCAGGTCGAACGCCGCCGCGCCCTGCACCCGCCCCAGTTCCTCCCAGCGCAGCGGCATCGCCACCGGCGCGCCGGCGCGGGCGCGCAACGACCAGCTGCACACGCTGGTGGCGCCGCGGGTGTTGCGCAGCCAGTCGATGAAGATCAGGCCCTTGCGCCGCGACTTGCTGGAGGTGGCGATGTACTGCTGCGGGTGCCGCGCCACCATCGCTTTGGCCAGCGCCTCGCAGAAACGTTTCGCCGTGGCCCAGTCCGGCCCGCGTCGGATCGGCAGCACCACGTGCAGACCCTTGCCGCCGCCGGTGCGCACGAAACTCTGCAAGCCGAGTCCGTGCAGCCGCGCACGGATCTTGCGCGCCCCGGCCACCACCGCCGGCCACGGCACGCCCGGCGCTGGATCGAAGTCGAACACCAGGCGGTCGGGCGCATCGGGCCGGTCCACCTGCGCGCCCCACGGATGAAATTCCAGCGCGTTCATCTGCACCTGTTCGAGCAGGCCGGCCAGGTCGCGCACGTACAGGTGATCATCGACGAGGCCGCCTTTCTCGCGCAGCACGATCGCCTGCACGTGATCGCCCAGTGCCTGCGCGTGGTGCTTCTGGAAGAAGCAGGCGCTGCCACCCCGTCCAGGCAGCGCAGCAGCGACAGCGGCCGGTTCACCAGCTCCGGCAGCATCCAGCGCGCCACCGCGGCGTAGTACGCGGCCACGTCGCCCTTGCTGATCCCGCAGCCCGGGTAGACCACGCGCGCGGCATGGGTGATCGCCGCCCCGCCACGGCATCGGTGCGCGAAGGCCGCGGCCTGCCGCCGGCTGCTGGATCGGAATCGTTCGCGCTCATCGCCTGACCCTGCGATACGGACCTCCGCCTAGGGTAGACGCAAGGCGCGTGCATGGCGCGTCGGGCGAACACCCGGACTCGCGATGACTCCGGATGCGGCAGCTGCGATCAAACTTGCCGGTGCGACTCCGCCGTGCCGCAACCAACTTTCCCGAAGGAGCAGCGACGGCATGTGATATCCGAGCGTGGTCGCTCACTGTGCACCGCGGTCTCCCGACCGCTCCTGCAGCAACAACAGATAGCTGGCGGCAGACCAGCTGAAATTGGGCGATTGATAGCCTTGGCCGGTCAGCGGATCGTAGTTTTCATAGATCGGCGTCTGTTGCGTCAAACCCTTGGCATGGAGCACCAGGCGACGGGCCATATCGTCGGCCTGCAGGTCGTAACCGTAATGCCGAAGGGCTTCAACGCCGAAGTAGGCTTGATCCAGCCACACCGGACCACGCCAATAGCCCTTGACCGGTGAAAACCGCGGATCGTCTGCGGCGAGAGTCGGGAATGGCATGTAGGTGGCGAACTTTCCCGGATCGAGCATCACCCGAACCACGAGCCGGGCCTGCGCTGAGCTCGCTACGCCGGCCCAGAGCGGCGCCCAGCCCTCCGAACCATAAACGCGCACCAGATCGCCGCGGCCGAGCCTGGCGTCGAAGAAGTAACCCCGGGCCTTGTCGAACATGCGCGCCTGGATCGGGGCCTTCATCGCCGCGGCCTCCTCCAGCCACATGGCGTGATCCCTGGTCTTGCCGAGAACGGCGGCGATTCGCGCCAGATCGAGCTTTTCCTTGTAGAGGTAGGCGTTGAGGTCGACAGACTCCTGGTCCATGGACCAGGCGCCATCGCCGTTCTTGAGCATGGCCGCCGAGTCGAAGCGAACGGCATTGTCCATGCCGCTTTCCCACGCGGCGGCGATCCGGGTTCCATCGGTCGAGCCATACTCGACCAGGCCGTTGCGGTCGTGGTCGCGCGCGGCGAACCACCAGCGGTGATAGCGCACCAGCTTGTCGTACATCTCGGCCAGAAAGGCCTGGTCGCCGGTGGCACGATAGATTTCCAGCGTCGCCCAGACCGCCAGCGGCGGCTTGGTATCACGCCAGTTGTTCTCGGCCTTGTCCAGGTAGATGCAATCGGGAACCATGCCGTCCGCGGCCTGATAGTCGAACATGGCGCGCATCTGGTCACGCGCCAGATCCGGTGCGAAAAGCGCGAGTGCGGCGGCATGCTTCCAGGAATCCCACGCCCAGAAGCCGTTGAAGTCGGGGTTGGAGTAAGACGGAATCACGCCGTCATGGTGCAGGTCGCCGCGCGCCGCACGCCAGTTGCCCAGCAGGGTGATGATGGCCTTGGCGGCCACCCGCCTGGCTACCGTGTCGGCCACCCCCGGCAGGTGGCTCGACCGGATGGAGGCGAGATACCCACTCCAGCGCTCGCGGTTGCGACCCCAGGCGGCAACGTCGTCCACGACGGGCGCCGGCGCGTCGTCGAGCAGCGACTGGTCGACAAAGATATCCGCCGTCCGTCCCGCCTCCAGGCGCAGCGGTTGCGCCAGTTCGATCCGGTACCCGGTGCCGTCGAGCGCGGCATGACCGGCATCCCCGCCGACGCGCAAGCGGGTGACGAGCCGTGCCCGGGTACCGGCGAAAGCCTGCACCACCGCGTCGCCATCCAGGCCGAGCCGACTGCCCTGCACGGGAAGGGTACTGCCTTCCACCGCCAGCCCCACCTCGCGCGCGGTAGTCGAGGTGATCTCGATCCTGACGACCGCGCGCCACGAATCCGCGTAGTAAAGCGTCTGGCGAACCGTCAGGCTGGGCGCCACGTAGTTGCGCACCAGAAAGCCGGGCCCGGCATGGCCACCGACCGGCACCAGCGCCATGCGGCTGCCCGCCTCGTGCAGCAGCAGCCGGGCAAAGTACGCGCCGGCCCACTGCCCTCCTCCCGCCAGGCTGTGCACGAACGGCCCGGAGAAACCGGAGGACGCGTCGCCTGCGGGCGGCAGGCTGTAGCCGTGCCATGCACCCGCGTCGAAGAAGATGTTGAAGCTGCGGTCCGCGGGGTCCTTCGGTACCCCGTGCATGTCCAGCACATCGAGGTAAGGCGCCGCGTCCGCCGCCGAATCAACCACGGCTGCGGCGTGAGAGCCCGCACCGGCCAGCAGCAGCGCGAGGGCCAGCGCCACGAAGCGCGATGGTCTGGTCAACGAATACATCACATAACGCTCCTGTCCCGCAGACAGCTCCGCATACATCTCACCGTCCGCACTCTTGCACAGTCGCCGCCCAGGCTGCCACGCGGGACCCCGTCGCGGAAATGCGAAGCGCCGGATGCACAAGGCAACCGGCGCTTCGCGGGCTGGCCAGCGGACGCGACCAGCGCCAGCCAGGCCATCAGAACTGGTACTTGACCTGGAGGTTGGCCTCGCGGCCCTCGATCGAGCGCGCGAGAATCACACCGCCGCCGCTGGCGAAGCCGAACAGACGCGCGTTGCCCTCGGTGATGCCGATCTGGTTGGTGAGGTTGGTGCCGCGCAGGGTGACTACCCAGTTCTGGCCGATGTTGGCCATCGCGCCGGCACCGATGTCGTAGTAGTGGCCCAACGGCTGCTGCTGCAACTGGTCGCCGTAGCGGTCGCCCACGTACTCGTAGGTCAGCCACAGCTTCAGGCTGCCCCAGCTGGCCGGAATCACGTAGGCCGGAGTCAGGCGGTACTGCAGCTTCGGCTGGCGGTCCAGCCGCATGCCGCTGATGCTGTCGCAGCGGTTGCTGCCGTCCTGCGCCACGTACGGCACGCAGTCGGCGTAACCCGAGTAGTGGCCGTCCATGTAGTTGCCGCTCAGGGCCACCGAGAAGTTCTCGAACGGCTTGACCGTGACCGCCGCGTTGAGGCCCTTGGTCACCGAGCCGTAGATCAGGTTGACCTGGCCCGAGGGCAGGTTGATCGAGTACGGAATGCCGTGGAACAGCCGGCGGTAGGCCACCACGTCGGCGAAGATCCACGGCGCCTGGTACTTGAAGCCCACTTCCATGTTGTGGATCTTCTCGATCGGCGGATGGTCGTGGTTCACCGCGTCGTCGAAGCTCGGCAGGAACACGCCGTCGTTGACGCGCGCGTAGGCGCTCATGTGGTCGGTGAAGGTGTAGTTCGCGCCCAGCGTCCAGGACGGCGCGCTGCGCGAGCTGGACGGGTGGCTGCGGTCGGCGGCCAGGTACTCGGCGTTGTTGTTGTAGACCGTGTACGGGTTGTTGTCGAGGTCGCCCGAGGTAGTGTTCTGGAACCAGCCATTGATGTCGTCGTGGTGGATGCGCACGCCGCCATCGAAGCGCCAATTGCCCACGGTCCACACATCGGCCAGGTAGAATGCCCAGGTGGTAGCGTGCCACTTCTCGTCGAACGCCATCCACGACTGCGGCGAGGCATTCCAGAACAGGCCCTGCTTGTCCGTGAGCGCATAATTGTTCACGCCGTCGGTCAGGTTGACCACGATCGGGTTGGGGTTGGTCCTGGCCTGCAGCAACTGGTTCAGGCCGTCCTCCTCGACGTGCCGCTCGGAGTACACCGCAGTGTAGTTGCCAAAGGTCAGCGTGTTGCCCTCGAACAGCTCCTTGCTGATGCGGAACTCGTTGCTGACCGAGCTGATCCGCTTATGGATGTACTCCGGGTTCTGGACCGTGACGTTCTCGTTCATGTCCGCCGGCTTGCCGTTGGTGTAGGCGGCCCGGGCGGTGAGGTTGGCGGGCAGGCCGAACGACGACGCGGTACCGGCGATGACGTTGGCCAGCGTGTCCGGATTGTCGCCCGTGCTGAAGAACGCCGTGGTGTCCATGTTGCCGGCGGTGAAGAACAGCTTGTCCGACAGCGACCAGCCGTTGTCGAAATCGAGGTCGAGGTTGGCGCCCAGCACGTGCACGTCGCCGCCCTGGCCGTTGGCCATGTCGATGTGCTGGCCACCCGGCGTGCAGCCGGCGGTGAAGCACGGGCTGAGTTCCAGAAACATGCGGCGGTCGGCGTTGCTGCCGAAGGTGCCGGTCAGCGGACTGAAGCCGGGATAGTTGGAGAACCTGCCGGCCGACGGGTTCAGGATCGGCGTGTCGGTCACCCACTGGTTCTTGTCCTTCAGGGTGCGCGCGAAGAACATGATCGAGCCATGGTCGAGGTCGTGGCTCAGCGTGGCGGTGAGCTGGCCGCCCTTGTCGGCCGGGAACTGCGGATCGCGCACGCCGTCGGACTTGCGCCAGAAGCCGCCGATGCTGCCGTACCAGCCGCTGTCCTTGCCGAGCGGGAAGCCGTAGAAGCCGTCGAGGCGCACCATGCCCTCGGAACCAATGGTGAGGCCGACGTCGCCCGCGGGCTTGCTGCTGCCCTCGCGCAGGATGAAGTTGGCGATCATGCCCGGCTGGCCGTTGCCGTACAGCACCGAGGTGCCGCCCTGCACCGCCTCCAGGCGATCGATGGTGTCGTCGAGGCGCACCATGGCGTCGGTGAAGTAGTCCCATTTCGGGAACAGCGGCGAGCCGTTCATCTGCATCGTCACGAACGGCGCGCCGCTGTCCGAGGGGAAGCCCGCGACCTCGATGTTCGCGCCGGTCTGGCCGCCGGAGGATTCCGGATAGATGCCGGGCGAAATTTTCAGAAGGTCGGCCACGCTGACCGGATTGAGTTCCTTGATCTGCTGCAGGGTCGTCGTGGTGATCGAGTAGCTGGCATCAATCTTGCGAATACCGCCTGCCGCGGTGTTGCCCGTGACGACGACCTGATCAAGGCTCTGCACGGTCTTGTCGGCAGAGGCAGCCTGCTGCCGCTGTTCGACGGAAGAGCTGTTCTTGGCCTTGGATGCCGTCGCGTGGGCCTGTGCTGCCTGCGTTTGTGCGTCCTGTGCATGGAGCACGCCCGTCATCAATACGGCACCGATGGCGGCGGCCAGCATGCGCTTGTCGAGCTTATTCCAACCATTCATTTCGAAAATCCCTCCCCAGACCATGGAATGTTGTTTGCTTCGTGAATCCGATTCGACTTGCAACAGCGCACGCCGGTATTGCCCGGCTTCCCGCCCTGCGCCCCTGCCATCACCCCGATCCACAACCGGGGCGTTGGGGAACATCCTAGCGCAGATTTTTGTATTTGTCCTACCATAGTACTATACGTCAAGAATCCACCACGGCAGAGCAACGGAATCAGCTGCGACGCTCAAGGCACGGTGAAAGCGCCGGTGCCTGGTGCGCCCGGCGTAAAAACAGCAGGACGTGCGGCGAATGTGGAACAGGGTGAACACCAGGGTTTGCGATATACGCGGCATGCCGGGCACGCCGCTCAAGCCTCGCTCGGCGCACCCGTATGGTAGATTTCAGGAATCGCTGCATTGCGGCATGCAATCGCGATCGAGCCACCTGCATAGCACAGGCTGCGCGGCAGCTGGCGTCGTCGTCGTCGACCAGTGCCCATTTACGGAGAGAAACGCGCCATGAAGTTTTCGGATGCTCGCAGTTTGCACGGCCAGGTTGTCCGTGAACTGGGCACAAGGATTGTTGCCGGCGACCTGAAGCCCGGCGATGTGCTGCCGCGCGAGGACGTCCTGGCTGAAAACATGCAGGTGAGCCGCAATGCACTGCGCGAGGCGCTCAAGGTCCTCGCCGCCAAGGGCCTGATCGAGGCCCGCCCGAAGACCGGTACCCGCATCCGCCCGAAGGACGCCTGGAACCAGATCGACGCCGACATACTTTCCTGGCGTTGCGCATCCATGCCCACCGACGATTTCATCGAAAAGCTCGTCGAGATGCGCGAGATCATCGAGCCCGCCGCCGCCGCCGCCGCCGCGCGCCGCCGTACCCCGGCGCAGCTAGCCAGGATCGATTCGGCCTATCGGCAGATGGAAGCATCGAAGGACTCCAGCGAGTGGGCGGTGGCAGACCTCAGCTTCCACAACGCCGTACTCCAGGCCACCGGCAACGAAATGATGATCTCGCTCTTTTCGGTGGTCGAGAGCGCGCTGGGCATGTTCTTCGTGCTTTCCGCGCAGACAGCCAACGATTTCAAATACTCGCTGCCGCATCACCAGAAAGCCCTCGAGGCCATCCGGCGCAACCAACCCGAGGTGGCGCGCAAGGCCATGCAGGCGATGATCGTCGACTCGCGCGGTAACCTCGAAAGGCGCCGCAAGAAGGTTACAAGGAAGGCTCGCTAGGCGAGCTCCGCAGCGGGCCGGCTACAGCCCGCGCAGCACCTCTTCGAGCTTGCCGAGAAACTCCTCCGCGTTGGACCGGCTGAATACGACGGGCGGCTTGATCTTCAGCACGTTGTCGTCGGGGCCGTCGGTGGAAAGCAGGACGCGGCGTGCCTTCATGGCCTCCACCGCCGCCCTGGCTCGCCCTGCATCCGGCACCCGCGCCGCGCGGTCGCTCACGAATTCAGCGCCGATGAACAGGCCGCACCCGCGCACGTCGCCGATCATCTCGAAGCGCGTTTGCAGCTCGCGCAGGCCGTCCATGACGAACCGGCCGACACGTCGTGCATTCTCCTGCAGTCCTTCCTCCTCGATAACGTCCAGCACCGCCAGCGCAATGGCGCAGGACACCGGATTGCCGCCGAACGTATTGAAGTACTCCATGCCGGTGACGAAGCTGGCCGCGATCTCCACCGTGGTAACGACGGCTCCCATGGGGTGACCATTGCCGATCGGCTTGCCCAACGTGACGATGTCCGGCACGACGCGCTGGCGTTCGAACGCCCAGAAGTGCTCCCCCGCGCGGCCGAAACCTACCTGCACTTCGTCAGCGAGGCAGACGCCACCCGCCGCATGCACGGCGGCATACACCGCGGGCAGGTAGCCGTCCGGCAGCAGGATCTGGCCGCCGCAGCCGAGCAGCGACTCGGCAAAGAACACGCCGGTGTCCACGCCACGCTCGCGCAATTCGGCCATGGCCGGCAACACCAGTTGCCCATACTGGCGCCCGGCATCCGGCGTGTCGCGCAGCTGGCCACGGTAGACATCCGGCATGGGCACCACGCCCACATGCGCGCTCTGTCCCATTCCGCCTTTGCCATTGAACTTGTACGGGCTGAGCTCGACCATCGACGGCGAATGGCCATGGTAGGCATGGTCGACCACTACCACACCCCTGGCGTGCGTATGCGCACGCGCCAGGCGAAGCGCGAGGTCGTTGGCCTCCGTGCCCGAATTGGTGAGGAATACCACCGACAGCGGCGCCGGCAGCGTGGCGGTCAGGCGCAACGCGTATTCGACGATGTTGTCGTGCAGATAGCGGGTGTTGGTGTTGAGCTGCGCCATCTGCGCCTGCCCTGCCGCCACCACGCGCGGGTGACAGTGGCCGACATGACACACGTTGTTGACCATGTCGAGGTAGCCCTGGCCGTGCTGGTCATACAACCAGGCGCCTTGGCCGCGCACGATCTTGAGCGGCTCCCGGTAGGCCACGCTCAGGGTCGGGTTCAGGTGTTGCCGGCGCAGGCGCAGGATTTCGTCGTTGCTGCGCGCCGGCACCTGGCCGGAAGCAGGAGTAGCCGCGCGATCAGTCATGGCTGGATTCCAGGTAAGGCCGCACGATGGCGTCGGACTCGACGCCGACGAGCTGGCGAAGCAGGCCCCGTACTCCCTGCTGGGAGACGAGGACAAAGGGATTGTCGGGCTGTTCGCGATGCGTCCGCGTCGCCATCAGGATGCTGTGGCACAGTCGCGCCAGGATGAACGCGTGAAGCTGCTCCAGCTCGCAGCGATGCAGCGGGTATTCGGCGAGATAGCCACCGACGATTCGGCGCGCGCATGCCACAGGGTCGGATTCATGCTGCATCGCGTAAGTGCACGCAATCGCCAGGTCGGCGAGGCGGAAACTGATGCACATGTCACCGAAGTCGATCACCGCACTGACGTGCTTTCCGCCGTGGCCATCGTCGGCGACGATGACGTTCAAATCGTTGGCGTCGTTGTGCAGCACCGTGATCGGCAGCGTGGTGCGCCATGCCGGCAAGGCCTCGCAGAAGGCACCGGCGTGCCGGCGCACGATATCGCGAAAAGCTGCATCCTCGACATGGCGCACTTCGCTCATCAGGCCCGGCAGGCTCATGATATTCCAGTCGTGCCGGCGCCCGGCGGCCGGATGGCAGAAATCCTTCAAGCCCCGGGTCAGACGGCCGACGGCGCGACCGAGACTTGCATGCAACGCTTCGCACTGCGCCGGCCGCAGGCTGTTGATGGCCTCCGCGTAGGTCGTGCCGGGCACGTAGCTCAGCATGCGCACCAGACACGCCTGTCCCTTGATCGGCAGGCTCAGCAGGTGCTCGCCGTTCACCGCAAGCTGGACCCGCGGGCAACCCAGCGCAGGCTCGCGCGCGGCCAGTTCCATCATGGCCAGGTTCTCCAGCTCGATATCCGCAGGCGACCAGGAGGAGTGCGCCACCTTGAGGACGTACTCGCCGTCCCCGGCATGGATGCGGAAGTTCTGGTCGGCATACGATGGCAACGCGCTGATGGCGCCGTGGACACCCCAGTGACGTCCGGCCAGTTGCAAAGCCGCTTCAGATGTCAGTATGTCCATGGCCCGGATTGACTCAGCAAGGATTGCGGTGAATCTAATAGTAGTATAATTTGACAATTGAACCTGACTACAGGCTTGCCTCCATGCTTCGGCCTTTGTTCGCAGCAGCCCTGACCACCGTCGTGATGATCTCCGGTGCCGCTGCCGGCAGCCGGTCGCAGGCGCGGGGCGCAGCCCTGCTGCACCAGCGCGAGCCGATGAGTTTCGGTGCGTTCTATTACCCGGAGCAATGGCCGCGCGAGCAGTGGCGGCGCGACCTGGACGGCATCGCCAGGCTCGGTTTCGATTTCACCCACATGGGGGAATTCGGCTGGACCTACCTCGAGCCGGAGGAAGGCCGCTTCGATTTCCAGTGGCTCGACGACGCCATCGACCTGGCCAACAAGGCGGGGCTGCGCGTCATCCTGGGCACGCCCTCGGCCGCCCCGCCTGCCTGGATGGGCGAACGCTACCCGGAGGTCTACCGCGTCGACGAACACGGCCAGCGCCACGAGCACGGCATTCGCGCGGAGGTGTCGTTGTCGAATCCGCGCTACCAGGCCTTCGTCGCCCGGCTGGTGACCGCGATGGCGCAGCACTACGGCCATGACCGCCGCGTCTGGGGCTGGCAGGTCGACAACGAGCCCAGCAGCTTCGCCGACTACAGCGACAGCGCGCGCGACGCCTTCCGGCGCTGGCTGCGCGAAAAGTACGGCAGCATCGAGGCGATGAACGCCGCGTGGGGCGGCTCGTTCTGGAGCAGCCGCTACACCAGCTTCGAGCAGGTGCTGCTGCCCAACGCGACGCTGGCTGCCGAGGACAAGCTGAGCCCGCACGCGCTGCTGGACCTCGCCCGCTTCCAGGCGGACACCACCGCGCGCTTCCTCGATGCGCAGGCCGCGATCATCCGGCAGCATGCCCCCGGGCAATGGGTGACCACCAACTACACCAACGTCACCACCGCCACCGATCCGCGCCGCAGCCATGGCCTGGACTTTCCCACCTTCACGCTGTACCCGGTGGCCGGCGCCAACAGCCTCGGCGGCGACAGCTACGCGATCGGCAAGCCGGCCAACCTGATGGAGGCCGCCGCGTATTTCCGCCCCATCAGCGGCACGTTCGGCGTGATGGAGCTGCAGCCGGGCCAGGTGAACTGGGGCGGGATCAACCCGCAGCCGATGCCCGGCGCTGTCAGCATGTGGATGTGGCATGCGTTCGCCTCCGGCGCTTCGCTGCTCGGCACCTACCGCTACCGCCATCCGTTGCGCGGCAGCGAGATGTACCACGAGGGCATCGTCGGCACCGATGGCGTGACGCTTTCGCGCACGGGTCGCGAATTCGCCGACACCGTGCACGCGATCAAGGCGCTGGAGCCGAAGCTCGACGACCACGCCCTGCTGCCGGCCCGCATGGCAGCGCGCAGCACCGGCTACCTGTGGAGCCACGACGTGTTCTGGGACCTGGAGATCCAGCCGCAAACCAGCCTGTGGAACAGCTGGTCGTACCGTAACGGCTACACGCTGGCGGTGAAGAGCACCGGCGCGCCGATGGACTTCATCGCCGCGGACGACGATTTCGGGCGCTACCCGTTCCTCATCGCACCGGCGTACCAGATGGTGGGCGACGCGCTGGCGGCGAAATGGCGCCACTACGTGGAACAGGGCGGGCACCTGATCCTGACCAGCCGCAGCGGACAGAAGAACGCGTCGGGCCATTTCCATGAGGGCCCCTGGGCGGCACCGATCCTCGACCTCATCGGTGACGACGTGGAGGGCTTCGACATGCTGCCGCAGAGCGCCGATGGCAAGGTTTCCGCCGAAGGCAAGACGCACGACTGGCACCGCTGGGCCGACATCCTTTCGCCGCGTCCCGGCACCGAAGTGCTCGCCACCTATGCCGACCACTACTACGCGGGCAAGGCGGCCGCGACGACGCGCCGGTTGGGCAAGGGCACGGTCACCATGATCGGCGTCTCCACCGACGACGGCACGCTGGAGCGCGAGATCGTGCGCAGCGTGTACCAGCATGCCGGCGTGGCGATCGAGGACCTGCCCACCGGGGTGTTCCTGGACTGGCGCGGCGGTTACGGCTTCCTGGTCAATTACAACCCCAAGCCGTTCCAACTGCGGCTCCCCGCCGGCGCGCGGATCGTGCATGGCCGGATGCCGCTGGCACCGGCGCAGGTGCTGGTGTGGAAGGAGCCGTCGCCATGACGCGCAGCGTGCCCGGCCAGTGGCGGGATGCCTGCCCATGAGCGGCCTGATCGGACTGGACTGGGGCACTACCCGGCTGCGCGCCTACCGGATCGACGACGCCGGGCGGGTTCTCGCCGTGCGCACGCAGCCATGGGGCATCCGCAATCTTCCCGACGGGGGCTTCGGCGCCGCCCTGGCCGGCATCACCGCAGGATGGCCCATGCTGCCACGCGTCGCGTGCGGCATGGTCGGCAGCCGCCACGGCTGGCTTGAGGCGCCCTACATCGACCTTCCGGCAAGCGTCGACGGACTCGGCGCCGCGGCCGGGCGCCTTCGTGGCCCCGATGGCCTGGACATCCATATCGTGCCCGGACTGCGCAACGCGCGCGGCCCCGACCTGATGCGTGGCGAGGAAACGCAAATCCTCGGAGCCATCGCGCTGCAGCCGATGCTGGCTACCCGCTCCCACTGGATCCTGCCGGGCACGCACAGCAAGTGGGCCACCGTGGACGGTGGCGCGGTAACCGACTTCCGCACCCACATGACCGGCGAACTGTTTTCGCTGCTGTGGAACCATTCGATCCTCGGCACCGGCGCAAGCGACGCCCCGGCGACGCCACACGCGTTCGAACGCGGCGTGACGGCAGCGCGCGACAGCGGCGCGCAGGGCATGCTGGGCCGCCTGTTCTCCGCGCGATCGCTGATGCTCGATGGCGAGCTGGCGCCAGGCGCCGTAGCCGAATACCTGTCCGGCCTGCTGATCGGCGAGGAATTCCGCTCGGCCCTCGCCGGACACCGCTTCCGCGCCGACGAGCGATTCCAGCTGATCGGTGATGCGGCACTGTGCGACCGCTACCGGCGGACGGCGACCCACTTCGGCATCACGCTGCAGGAGCCGATCATCGACGCCGCCGCATACGGACTCTGGCAAGTCGCCGGCCAGATCGGCCTCATCCATCGTCATGGGCGGCTGGCGCCCGGGGAATTCGCATCGTGCTGAACACATGGCTTGAACGGCTGCCCCTGGTCGCGATCCTTCGCGGCATCCGTCCCGACGAGGCCGTTGCCGTCTGCCAGACACTCGCCCAGGCCGGCTTCCGCATCATGGAAGTGCCGCTGAACTCGCCGCAGCCGTTCGACAGCATCCGCAACATCGCCCAGGCGCTGGGCAAGGACTGCCTCATCGGCGCGGGCACCGTCATGACCGCGGCACAGGTCGACGAGCTCGCCGCGGCGGGCGGCCGGCTGGTGGTAATGCCGCATGCGGACACCGCCGTCATTCGCGCCGCCAGGCAGGCAGGCATGCTCTGCATGCCCGGCGTCGCCACGCCCACCGAAGCGTTCAGCGCGCTGGACGCCGGCGCCGACGGGTTGAAGCTCTTCCCCGCCGACCAGGTAACGCCGCAGGGGCTCAAGGCTTGGCGCGCGGTGCTGCCCCGCGATGTGCCGGTGCTGCCCGTCGGCGGCATCACTGCCGACAACATGGCGCCATGGGTTGCCGCTGGCGCCCGGGGGTTCGGCCTTGGCTCGTCGCTCTTTGCGCCGGGCATCGAACTCGGCGAACTCAGCCGCCGCACGCTTTCCTTCGCACAGGCCTGGGCCGCCATCACGACAAGCTCAAAGGAACATCACGCATGAAGATCACCCGACTCACCACGTTCCTGGTGCCGCCGCGCTGGCTGTTCCTGCGCATCGACACCGATGCCGGCATCTGCGGCTGGGGCGAGCCGGTGGTGGAAGGCCGCGCACACACCGTGGCCACCGCGGTCGACGAACTTTCCGATTACCTGGTCGGCAAGGATCCACGCCATATCGAGGATCTGTGGAACGTGATGTACCGCGGCAGCTTCTATCGCGGCGGCCCCGTCCTGATGAGTGCCATCGCCGGCGTCGACCAGGCGCTGTGGGACATCAAGGGCAAGCATCTCGGCGTGCCGGTGCACGAGTTGCTAGGCGGTCCGGTGCGCGAGCGTATCCGCGTGTATTCGTGGATTGGCGGCGACCGCCCGGCGGACACGGCCAGGGCAGCCAGGGCCGCGGTCGACCGCGGCTTCACCGCGGTCAAGATGAATGGCACCGAAGAGATGCACTTCATCGACAGTCACGCCAAGGTCGAGCGCGTGCTGGCGAACGTGCAGGCCGTGCGCGAAGCTGTCGGCCCGCACATCGGCCTGGCTGTCGATTTCCACGGTCGCGTGCACAAGCCGATGGCCAAGGTACTGGTGCGCGAACTGGCGCCGTACAAGCTGATGTTTATCGAGGAACCCGTACTTTCCGAGCACCTGGATGCGATTCCGGAGCTCGCCAACATCACCTCGGCACCGATCGCGCTGGGCGAACGGCTGTATACGCGCTATGACTTCAAGCGCGTGCTGCAGATGGGTGGCGTCGACGTCATCCAGCCCGACCCCTCGCATGCTGGCGGCATCACCGAAACACGCAAGATCGCGGCCATGGCCGAGGCCTACGACGTGGCGCTGGCATTGCACTGCCCGCTCGGCCCAATCGCGTTGGCGGCAAATCTCCAGCTCGACGCGGTGTGCCACAACGCCTTCATCCAGGAGCAGGGCCTGGGCATCCATTACAACGCTGCCAACGATCTGCTCGACTACGTGGCCGACCGCAATGTATTTGCCTATGAGGACGGCTACGTCGCGATTCCCGGCGGCCCGGGCCTCGGCATCGAGATCAACGAAGCCTACGTCATCGAGCGCGCCAAGGTCGGCCACCGCTGGCGCAATCCGCTGTGGCGCCACGACGACGGCAGCGTCGCCGAATGGTGAGCACGACAACGGTACCATCCACCGATCGCGGAGCCTGCTGATGCCTTCGTTCGCCACCTATCCCAGCCTGGTCGAGCGCAGCGTACTGATCACCGGCGGCGCCAGCGGCATCGGCGCGGCCTTTGTCGAAGGTTTCGCTCGCCAGGGTGCGCGGGTAGCCTTTCTCGACATGGACGATGCCGGTGCCGCGTCGCTATGCGCATCGCTGGCCGACGTGCCGCATGCACCGCACTATCTGCACTGCGATCTCACCGACCTGGGCGCGCTGCAGGCGGCGGTCGCCGCCGCCCGCGCGCGGATCGGACCCATCGCCGTCCTGGTCAACAACGCAGCCAACGACACACGCCATGCACTGGCCGACATCGACCCGGCCGATTTCGAGCACAACGTGGCGGTGAACCTGCGCCACCAGATCTTCGCCACGCGGGCGGTGATCCCCGACATGCGCCAGCTCGGCGGCGGCTCGATTATCTGCCTGGGCTCTACCGGCTGGATGAAAAAGAACGCGGGCTACCCGCTCTACGCAATGGCCAAGGCGGCCGTGCACGGTTTCGTCAACGGCATGGCGCGCGAACTCGGCCAGCAGCGCATCCGCATCAACAGCCTGGTGCCGGGCTGGGTAATCACCGCCAAGCAGGCGCGCTTGTGGCTGGATGATGCCGGCCGTGAGGAAATTGCGCGCACCCAGTGCATGCCAGGCTTTCTGATGGCGGACGACCTGGCACGCGCTGCCCTGTTCCTCGCCGCCGACGACAGCCGTATGTGTACCGGGCAGGATTTCATCGTGGACGGCGGCTGGGTATGACCGCCCCGACCGTACCGGCAGCGGTGGATGTCGCGCTGGATGCCGGCAATGCTTTGGGCGAAGGCATCGTCTGGTGCGAGCGCGCCCAGGCGCTTTACTGGACCGACATCCAGCGCGCCATGCTGTACCGTCTGCACCCTGCCAGTGACACGCTGGAATACTGGCCGATGCCCGAACGCCTGGCCTCGTTCGCACTGTGCGAAACCGACGGCTGGCTGCTGCTGGCGCTGGCCTCGCAGCTGGCGTTTTTCCGTCTCGCCGACAACCAACTGCAGACGCTGCACCAGGTCGAACCCGGGCTACCCACGCGCTGCAATGATGGCGCCTGCGATCGCCAGGGTCGCTTCGTGTTCGGCACAATGCACGAACCCGCTGAAGGCAGCAGGCAGGCGCTCGGCAGTTTCTGGCGGCTCGACGTCGACCTCAGCCTGGAACGGCTCGCACTGCCGAATGTCGCCATCAGCAACAGCATCGCCTTCAGTCCCGAGGGCACGACGATGTACTACTGCGATTCGTTGTCGCGCAACATCCAGTGCTGCGCGTATGGCGACACGCTTGGCACGCCGCATCTGTTCGCGGATCTAGGGGACGTTGCAGGCGAGCCGGACGGCTCGTGCGTCGATGCCGATGGTTCACTCTGGAACGCGCAATGGGGCATGAGCCGCGTGGTGCGCTACCGGCCCGACGGCCACGAAGACCGTATCGTGCCTGTGCCTACGCGCCAACCGACCCGGCCCGCCTTCGGCGGCGCCGCGCTCGACACGCTCTACGTCACCAGCGCCCACGACGGCCTCGACTCCGCCACGCTGGCACGCGACCCGCTGGCCGGTGCGCTGTTTGCCGCGCGTGTCGGCGCGCACGGCCTGCCCGAGCCACGCTTCGCCGGGGTGCCATCCGTTGCCATGCACCGGGATCCGCCGAACCAGCAGCAAGCCAGGTCGCACAGACGCCACCGCATCCATCCGGGGAGAAACCCATGAACGCCATCATCGCACCACCGGCCGCCGCCCATCCCAGGGCCACCGCCGTATTCACCTGCATCCTGGGCGCCCTGGCCGGCTTGATGTTCGGCCTCGACATTGGCGTCATCTCCGGCGCCACCCAGTTCATCCAGAAGGACTTCGGCATTTCCGACAGCACCCTGGAGCACATCGTCAGCTGGATGATGCTGGGCGCGGCGGTCGGCGCCGTAGCCGCGGGCTGGCTGTCTTCCCACCTGGGCCGCAAGCGCTCGCTGATCGCCGGCTCGCTGCTGTTCGTGCTGGCCTCGGTCGCCTGCGGCGCGTCCGACACGGTGTCCATGCTGCTGATCTCGCGCCTGGCACTGGGTGTGTCCATCGGCGTGCTCACCTTCACCGCGCCGATGTACCTGGCGGAGATCGCTCCGGAGCGCATCCGCGGTGCGATGGTCTCGCTGTACCAGCTGATGATCACCATCGGCATCCTGCTGGCGTTCCTGTCCGACACTGTCTTCAGCTACAGCGGCAACTGGCACTGGATGCTGGGCATCATCGCCATCCCCGGCGCGCTGTTCCTGCTCGGCGTGTTCGCGCTGCCCGACAGCCCGCGCTGGCTGATGATGAAAGGGCGCCGCGACGAGGCGCTGGCGGTGCTGTCCCGGCTGCGCGGCAACCCGGCGCTGGTCGAGCGCGAGGCGGCCGACATCCAGGAGCAGCTGCGCGCGCCCCAGCGCGGCTGGCACATGTTCCTGGAGAACCGCAACTTCCGCCGTTCGGTGGGCCTGGGCGTGCTGCTGCAGATCATGCAGCAGCTCACCGGCATGAACGTGATGATGTACTACGCGCCGCGCGTATTCGAAAACGTCGGCTTCGGCACCAGCACGCAGATGTGGAGTACGGTGATCGTGGGCCTGACCAACGTGCTGGCCACCTTCATCGCCATCGGCCTGGTCGACCGCCTGGGTCGCAAGCCGATCCTCTATGTCGGCTTCCTGATCATGGCCGTCAGCCTGGGCATCGTCGGCACCATGATGCACCTGGGCATCGCCACCCGCAGCGAGCAGATCTTCACCGTCGTCATGCTGCTCTTCTTCATCGTCGGTTTCGCGATGTCCGCCGGTCCGCTGATCTGGATCCTGTGCTCGGAGATACAGCCGCTGAAGGGCCGCGATTTCGGCATCGGCGCCTCGACCTTCGCCAACTGGATCGGCAACTTCATCGTCGGCGCCACCTTCCTCAGCCTGCTCAACGGCATCGGCCACGCCGCCACCTTCTGGCTCTACGCCGCGCTCAACCTGGTGTTCATCGCGCTGACCTTCTGGCTGGTCCCGGAAACCAAGGGCGTCACGCTGGAGCAGATCGAGCGCAACCTGATGGCCGGCCAGCCATTGCGCTTGATCGGCAGCAAACCATGGACGGAACAGACCACCGCATCATCCGGCGTCGGCAAGCTGGAAACCCGCCTGGAAGGCACCGCTCCCTGACTGGAACGAACGCGCGGCGGTGACGTGGATGCGCGGCGGGGAAATGCCCTGCCGACAGGACCTGCCGCAACCCCTGTCGCCAACGGATACGCCGGGCCTGGCCTGTTCGTTCCCTGCCGGCGCCGCGCTCCGCCGTCGAATCCACTGCCCATGCTTCGGGAGGCGCACGATGGCCACAACACAAGCAGCAAAGAACGAACCGGGCCTGCGTCGCGTGCTGGGAACGTGGGATCTGGTGCTGTTCAACATCGCGGCGATCGTCGCGTTGCGCTGGCTGTCGATGGCGGCACAGGTCGGGCCTTCAAGCCTGGTTCTCTGGCTGCTGGGACTCATTGGCTTTTTCATCCCGCTGGCCCTCGCGGTGCTGGAGCTGAGCTCGCGCGTACCCGGACAAGGCGGCCTGTACCTGTGGTCGAAGACGGCATTCGGCGACATGCATGGCTTTATCGCCGGCTGGACTTACTGGGTCTCCAACCTGGTCTATTTCCCGTTCGCGCTGCTGTTCAGCGCCGGCATCTTTCTCCATGTCGGCGGCGACCGCTGGCTGGCGCATGCCGGCGACAGCGGCTACCACCTCGTGTACTGCCTGACGGTGCTGTGGGCCGCGACCGGGCTGGGCATCTTCGGCCTCGAACGCGTCAAGTGGCTGCAGAACATCGGCGGCATCGCGACCTGGTCGGCAGCGGCACTCATCCTCGCCGCGGGCGCCGTGGCCACGTACCGGCTCGGCCAGGCCACGACGATCACCGCAGCGAACGTGATGCCCGACTTCGGCAAGCTCGCGACCTTTTCCACCTTCGCGACGATCGCCCTCGCCTTCCAGGGCCTTGAACTCGGGTTGATACTCGGCGGAGAAATCAGGGATCCCCGCCGGCAGATTCCGCGCGCCACGCTGATTTCCTGCGTGGTGATTGCCGCCATCTATATCGCCGGCACCGCATCCTTGCTGATCGCGCTGCCCGCGTCGACGATCGACATCATCGCCGGCATTCCCCAGGCACTGTCTGCAATCGGAGAACGGATCGGCCTGCCGATGTTCGGGCCGCTGACCGCAGGGCTCGTCACGATCGGCACGATCGGCTCCATCTCCGCGTGGATCACGGGTACGGCGCGCCTGCCCTTCGTGGTCGGCGTCGACCGCTATCTGCCCGCCGCGCTGGGGCGTCTGCACCCCAGGTACGGCACGCCCCATGTGGCCTTGATTACCCAGGGCATCCTGACGTCACTGGTGCTGACGGCTGCGCTGTCCGGCTCTAGCATCCACGAGGCCTACATCATCCTGGTCGACATGACCGCCATCATGTCGCTGTTGCCTCTGCTGTACATCCTGCTGGCATTCCCGCTGTTGCGCCACCGCGCCGCCGGTCGCAACGAAGGCGTCAACTTGTCCCCCGGTGGCACCCTCGGCTGCTGGCTGGTCGGGCTGACCGGTTTCACAGTTACCTTGCTGGCGATCGTCACCTCGATGATTCCACCTGCCGACAACAGCAGCCCCGGCCTGTTCCTGCTCAAGGTGGTGGGCGGCTCGGTGCTGCTGATCGGCGTCGGGCTGATGTTTTACCGCCGCGGCCAACAGCAAGCCGGACAGGTCTCGCCCAACTCCTGGCCCGATATCCCGGGCGAAACAGCTGACCGGCAAAACCCGGCCTGTCCGGAACAGGCCGACGCGGAGTGATGCCGTCGTCGATGGTATGGCCGTTCTCCGCTGCGAAATTCGCACGGCTCCGGGCGTAATTATTGCGCCTCCGAACTTCATTTCGGCGGTCAGCACGCGCGGCGAGTTGCGGTTCGCCTGCTGTCCGGGAACCCTGACGACGGCCAAGTTCATCGACTTCCTCAAGCGGCTCATGGTCCATCGTGACAGCCCTGTCTTCCTCATCGTCGATGGTCATCCGGTGCACCGTTCGCGCGCCGTGAAACAGTTTGTCGCCAGCACGCAAGGACAACTGCGTTTGTTCCAGTTGCCGCCGTACAGCCCGGACCTGAATCCGGACGAGCTGGTGTGGAATCACCTCAAACGGCACAAGCTCGGCCGGTTGGCCTTGAGCGGGCCCGATCATCTCAAGCGTCACGCCATGGCTTTCCTGCGCTCTCTACAGAAAAGTCCCGCCCTGGTACGTGGCTTCTTTCAACATCCTGCCGTCCGCTATGCCGCCTGACACGTTCGGACACTTTCTTTCAGCTTAGTATATCTAGGTTCAATGGTAGATACCTACAAATCCGAAGTCAGGGCTCATAGCAAGGAACTGGATTGTCTGCGGAAAAAACTGGCTGCGCTGAAGTCGTGCGATCAGTGCCGTAAGGCCATTGAGGACCGAATTGTTCGTGAAGAAGATATGAAGGGACGATATGAAAACTGGCTCAGGAAGAATTTCTATGAATAGATCCATATGCGCTCTGATTCTATTCATACTCTCGGTGACCTACGCTTACGGCCAAACCTCCTTAGTTCGGCCCGTGGGAGTCACCGTGGAGAACGGTCGACACTACTTCGACTTGCAGGTATGGAACTGCACAGATCGCGATATCGTGGTTCCTCTTGCAAATCTCCCCTGGGGGCAGAACACGTTAGGACTAGTCCTATACCCTGCCGGCCGGTTAGCTGGGGAGCCTTTGAAGGAGAGCATTCCTGTTGCTGACTTCCCAGACAGCAAGATCAAGATCCAAGCTAAGGGTCATGTTGAGGGTAGAGTCGATCTGGATTCCCGATTTGTCGGCATCGCTCGCTACGCGGGACGCGGTAATCTGCTTATATTTTGGGAGTACGACTTGAGCCTGATCATTGGTGGCAATTCGCAATTTGTTGGAGGCATGGTTCCCTTTGGCGGAGCTAGCCAAACCAAGAACGTGACGGGCATTGCATGTAAATGACTAAGCGTCTTGAGCGACGGCGTCGCTACGCCAGCTAGTGGCGCGACGTCCCCCGCTTTGAGTAGCGGGACAGTTTAGAGTCCGGGTTCACTGTAACTGCTTCGCGTAGGCGGCGGGTGTCAGCCCGCCCAACGCCTTCTTTGGTCGTTCTTCGTTGTACTCGCGGCGCCAACGTTCGATCTCGGTGCGGGCGTGCTGCTTAGGCGAGGATCCAGGGCGGGAATCGCCTCAAGAACGTCCAATCCTAGAAACGAAAAACCCCCGAAAGATCGGGGGTTTATGGACGGAATCAGTACAAGGACGGCCTAAGGTATGTCCTAGAACGGAATATCGTCGTCCGCGAAGCCGTTGTCGGCCGGAGCCGGCGCCGGGGACTGGCTCGGCGCGTTGCCATAGTCGCCGCCGCGCGACTGGCCACCACCGTAGCTGCCGCCGCCCTGGCGCTGGCCACCCTGCGGGCGCTCGCGCTGGTAGCCGCCGCCGGCGCCGCCTTCACCGCCGGGGCCACCGAGCATCTGCATGTCGCTGGCGATGATGTCGGTGGAGTAGCGCTCGATGCCTTGCTTGTCGGTGTACTTGTCGGTGCGCAGCGAACCTTCGATATAGACCTGGCGGCCCTTCTTCAGGTATTCGCCGGCGATCTCGGCCAGCCGGCCGAAGATCTTCACCCGATGCCATTCGGTACGCTCCTGCTTCTCGCCGCTCTGCTTGTCGGTCCACGACTCGGTGGTGGCCAGGTTGAAGCTGCAGATGGCGGTACCGCCGCCGGTGTGGCGCATTTCGGGGTCCGCGCCAAGGTTGCCGACCAGGATGACTTTGTTGACGCCACGTGCCATGGGAGTGTCCTCGTTGAGCCGGCCGCAAGTCTGCGTTGGGTTGCGCCCGGAGTGATGGATCGGGCTGGCTATGATAACCGCGGCGGTCGACGAATCCAGCGGCCACCGACCCGCGCCCTTGCCAGCCGCGGGCGGCCCCGGCGGTCGGCTCAGGCCCGCGCGCCGTCGGGGGGCGAGGTCGCCGCAGCCGTCTCCGGCAGACGCTCCACGCCGTAGCCGGCGGCGTCCCACGCCTCCAGGCCGCCCTGCAGCGGGCGCACCCGCCGGTAACCCTGGGCCATCAGCAGCTTCGCCGCCCGCGCCGCGGAGACCTCATTTGGGCAGTTGCAATAGACCACCAGCTCGCGGTCCAGCGGTATGCCGTGCAGCAGCTGGTCAAGGCCGCCATCGTCGACCAGCAGCGCGCCGGGCACCACCCGCGTATCGAGCTGGCGCGTCTGCGCCGGTCGCACGTCGACCACCACCGGGGCATGTCCGTCGGCGATCTCGCGGTACAGCTCGTCCACCGAGATGCGCGCCATCCGCAGCGTGCGCAGCAGGCGCTGGCGCCGCCACCAGCGCAGCAGCACGTAGAGCGTCAGCAGCCCCGCCATCAGCTCGATCGCCAAGGTGCCGGCGCTGGCGATGGTGGCCAGCAGGCTGTCGACCTGCGCGGCGAACAGGTAGCCGAGCCCGACCGCCAGAGTGGCCCACCACAGCGAGCCCAGCCCGTCGAACAGCGCGAACACCGGCGGCCGCAGGCCCATCGCGCCGACCAGCGAAGACGATACCGTCGACAGCCCCGGCACGAACTTGGCGATCAGCAGCACCCCACCGCGCCAGCGCTGGAAGTGCAGCTCGGAACGCGCCACGCACGAATCCGGCGACAGCGAAATGCGGCACAGCAGGCGCATCACCCCGGCGCCGTAGCGCCGGCCGGCGGTGAACCACGCCAGGTCGCCCAGCACCGCGCCCGCCACCGCCGCGCCGATCGCCCCCGCCGGCGCCACCTGCCCGCCCGCCGCCAGCGCCCCGGCCACCACCAGGGTCGGCACCGCCGGCAGCGGTGCGCCGAGCTGGGTCAGCAGCACATTGAGGAACACCAGCAGCACGCCGTATTCGGCGATCAGCGCAATGATTTCATGGGCCATCGGGCGGTTCTCGGCTCGCGGGCCAGCGGGTCGTGGCAACCCATGATTGGGCCGCCTCGCCGCTATTGCAAACCCCCGCCGCGGCAGCGGCGGCCGCCATCGCACCTAGGGCGGTAGAAACGCCAGCCTGTAAAATACGGCATGGCCACGACCTACCGCCCGTACGCTCCCGAGCAATCCCTGCTGCTGCCGCCGTTGCTGACGGACTGGCTACCGGAGGGGCATTTGGCGTATTTCGTCTCCGACGCGGTGGATGCGCTGGACTTGAGCGTGTTCCACGCTCGCTACGAGGGCGACGGCCGGCGTCGGCCGTCGTTCGATCCGGCGCTGATGGTGAAGGTGCTGGTGTACGCCTATGCCAGCGGTGTGTTCTCCTCGCGCAAGATCGCCAAGCGGCTGGAAGAAGACGTGGCGTTTCGGGTACTGGCGGCGGGCAACTTCCCGGCGCACCGCACGATCCGCGAGTTCCGGCAGGTGCATCTGAAGGCGTTCTCGATGTTGTTCGTGGCGGTGGTGCAACTGGCGCGCGAGGCGGGGTTGGTGAAGCTGGGGCGCGTGGGCATCGACGGCACCAAAGTCAAGGCCAACGCGAGCAAGCGCAAGGCGATGAGCTATGGCCGGATGCGCGAGGAAGAGGCGCGCCTGAAGACGGAGATCGCGGCGCTGCTCAAGCGGGCCGAAGTGGAAGATCGCCAGGAAGACCAGCACTACGGCAAGGACCACCGCGGCGATGCATCGCCCGAAGAACGTAAGCGACGCGACGAGCGCTTGCAAGCCATACAGGCGGCGAAGGCGCGGCTGGAAGCGCGCCAGCGCGAGGCCGATCACGAGGCGGGCCGAAGTGACGACGATCCCACGCGCGGCCCCAAAGGCGGCCGTTGCAAGCGTGCCTTCGGCGTGCCCGAAGACAAAGCGCAAGACAACTTCACCGACGCCGAATCGCGCATCATGAAGACCGCCGACGGCTTCCAGCAGGGCTACAACGCCCAGGCTGCCGTGGACGAAGACAGTCGCCTCATCGTCGCCACCGCGCTCAACGCCAATGGCTCGGACAACCCCCTCAGCTGCTGCCGATGATCGAAGCCGTCCGATGCAACACCGGCGCCGCGCCCGCCATGACCTTGGCCGATGCCGGCTACGCCAGTGAAGCCAACCTCGCCGAACTGGAAGCCCGTGGGATGGCCGCCTGCATCGCACTGGGGCGGGAAAACAAGCCGGCACGCAAGGCCGATCCCGACAAATTTCCGGCCACGTAACGCATGGCCGAGCGCCTGGCCACGGCCGAAGGCAAGGATCACTACCGCCGACGCAAATTCATCAGCGAACCGACCTTCGGCTGGATCAAGCAAGCCCTCGGCTTCCGCCAATTCAGCCTGCGCGGCCTCGCCGCCGTCACTGGCGAGTGGAACCTCGTGTGCCTGGCGCTTAACTTGCGCCGCCTGCACCGCATGGGATGGACGCCTGCATGAAGGAAGGCCGATGGAGCCCCGTTCACCCCATTCGACGCCCGCCTGACGGGCGTAGGTCGCCCCTCAACCGCCAACCACGGCTTCTCGCTTCGCGCCGAATGCTCTTCAGCTGTCACCCGCCGCGGCGCCGTGGGTGCCTGACAACCCGGTATTTGCGGTCCTACCGCCCACGCTCCTAGATTCGCAGCTATGACAATCCGCACGGCCGGGAGTTTCTCAACAGTCTGCTAACGGCTCTCTCTCGATTCGTGTGGTTGACGTTCACGCCGCGACCTGCTGAGTGGCATGCGTCCATGGATTCTTTGGCAGGTGCTTGAGGTTGGCGCAGATCAGATAGCTGATGGCGATCAGGTGGCGGTCGGTGCCGTAGCCGCGAGCACGCGCCTTGGCGGCCTGGATGCGGCCGTTGATGCCTTCGGCAAAGCCGTTGCTGAGCCCGGAGCGGAAGTGTTCGAGGATGCCATCGCGGTGCTTCTTGATCGTGGCCGCGAGTCGCTTGAAGGGGGTCAGTCGGCAACGCCGCGCCTAGCGGATCCAGGCATCCAGCAGGGTTTCGGCCTGCGCAAGATCGCGGCCGCCCGCAAACACTTCCCGCAGTGCCTGCTTGAGCCGCCACGCACGCGCGGTCTGCAGGTTCGTACGCTGCAGCCAGTGCATCTGATCGATTTGCTTGCGCGTCCAGTTCGCCGCGTCCTTGAGCGTGCCCCAGCGGATGTGCTTCAGGTCGCCCACCTGTTTGACCTCGGCACGCCGCACCTGATCCAGCGCCTCGTTGGCCAGCGCCACCACGTGGAACGGGTCGAAGCTGACCGCCGCGTTCGGACAGTGCTCGCGGGCGCCTGCCTGATAGGCCGCCCCCAGATCCAGACTGACGTCGGTGACCGCCTTGGCGTCACCGCCGTGCGCCGCCAGGTCGTCGTCAAAGGCCGCGAACGTTGCCGCGTTGCGCCCCTGCGTGGCGAACAACAGGCGACGGGCGTCGAGGTCGCAGAACAGCGTCAGGAAGCGCTGCCCCTTCCGTGCGCTACGCTCGTCCGCGCTGATGCGGCGCACGCCGCTGTAGTCCTCGCCGGCACGCGCCGCGTTCACGTGGAAGTCCAGCACGCGCCAGACGCGGTCGTCGGATACGCCCAACGCGCCACCGCGCTCACCGGCATCTGCGAGCACAGCGCGATGATGAAGGCCTCCAGGGTTTCGGTAAATCCTGCGCCTGCTCGCGCCCACGGCACGGCTACTTGCGTTGTCTTCCCGCACTCCCGGCAACCGATGCGCGACACGTTGGCCTCGATGATCGCCTTGAACTGAAAGAAGTTCAGATGTTGCCAGCGGCGCGGCAGGCGGTCGTGGATAGGTTGATCGGCGGCGCCGCAGGTCGGGCAAGCCAGCCGCTTGGCCGTGTTCTCGACCGTGAACACAATGCGGCCTTCGGCCTGCTGGAAGTCGACGTGGGTGACGCGCCACGGCGCGGCGAGCCCGAGGGCTTGAGTGAAGAGCGTTTCCATCGCGCCAGCCTGCCTGCTGTAGGGTGCCTACCGCAAGATCGGCTGCGTGTTACCCACAGCAAACGCGAGAGAGCTCTGCTAACCCTATGACCTTGTTGCTCACCATCCCAGGCGTGTGAATACAGGGCCGCGTCGCAACGGCCGTGGACGTCATGCCCAAGGTATCCGCCACCGAGCATTTACGATGTCGACGTGTTTCGTCGTCCCTTTGCCTCAAAAAGGCTTGTCTACCACCAGATAAATCGTTAGCACCACCAAAATCACCGGCAGTTCGTTGAGCCAGCGAAGGGATTTCGACGATGGCAGCGCGCCACCTTCTGTATTCAGCTTCAACAAGTGACCAACCCACATAAAATAAACCAGCAGCACCGCTACTAACCCAAGTTTGGTATCAATCCAGTAAGTCGAAGAGGTCACATCAGGGAGCTGACGCGGCCAGATGCGCCAGCCTTCCCACAGCGCCAGTCCGAACAACAACATCAGGCAGAACATGAAATTGCCAAACGCGTACAGCCGCCGCCCCATTAGCTGAAGTCGGTTTTGCACCGTAAGCTCATCACCTGCCTCAGCAATGTTAACCAAGATCCGAGGCAAGTAAAATACTGAAGCCACCCACGCCATTACAAACAGTAGATGCAGCGTCTTTATTAGCAAATACATAACAAACCTCGACCTGATTACCTTGACCCTCAGCCATGAAAATTGCTGGCCATCCGCAAGACCGGCTCCGCATGAGGCCTGCACGGCATCATGGCCCGGGCCAGACGCGGCAGCATCTCGCGCAGACGAAACCGCCGGTTGAAACGGTAGGCAGCCTCGGCCAGATAGCGCCGCGCGTATTTGCCCTGGCGGATGGCATGGTAGCTGCCACTGATCGCGCGCTTGACGTTACCCAGCAGTACGTTGACCCAGCGTGCCCCGCGCACCTGGCAGGCCGCTCGTCCGCCGGTCGTTTCCAGCACCGTGTGGGCATGGCCGGCGTCGGCCACGCGGCGGAAGCAGTACAGACCGTCCCTGAAGACCTCGGCATCCGGCGCCAGATACCGCGCCTGCCAGTCCTTGATGCTTTCATCGTCGAAGCCACGCACCTGCTCGATGACTGCATGGGCCGGGTGCTCCAGTCCGACATCGGTCTCCACCGCGATCAGGAATGTCTGCTTGTTCGGCGAGCCGCAGCCGGGCTTGCCGCCGTTGAATTTCCCGCCCAGATAGGCGTCGTCGATCTGTACGAACCCAGACAAATGGCGCGGCGCCTCGCGCTCGGCCATGGCCCGCATGATCTTGTGCTTGACGCGCCAGGCGGCCTTGTACATCAGCTCCAGCGCCGCCATGTCGGTCTTGGTCGAGGTCAGCAAGTGGATGGCCAGCATCCAGGTGCGCAGCGGCAGCTTGGTCGCCTGCAAGATCGTGCCGCTGAGGAGGGTCGTCCGGTGCCCACACGCGCGGCACTGGTAATAGATCTGTGCGCCTCGGCGGAACCGGCAGCGCCGACGCTCGTCACAGGCCGGGCAGCGGAAGCCCTGCGGCCAACGCGACCGGTACAGCGCGCGGTAGCACTTCGCTTCGGTGCCGTACTGCTGCATGAACTCCACCATCGACAGACCCGGCTGGAACTGGACAAGATTCATGGCCATCGTGTATTACCTCGGTGTCAACGATGGCGCTATCGTCCGCCGGCGGCGTCGCAGATCGCGCGACGGGCGACTGAGGGTCGAGGCTAATCAGGAATCCAGAAATACCAGACAACGCCATTCCTGATTAGCGTCGAACTTCAGCCGAAAATTTGTATGGGAACCATGCCGCCACCGGCATTCCGTGACACCGCGGACCTCGGTCGGTATTTACGGGCCAAGAGACCGCGTAGTGACGCCATTTCTATTTAGTTCAGTAGCTGAAGTTCGGCGCTAAATCAGGACACCATTTCATCATTTAACGAGACGTACCGGGTATGCTCCGCAAAAACACTAGGATGGCTTTTGCATCATCCGAAGTCAAATTTGCGTCTCCGCCCTTGGGAGGCATTCCCATCGCTGCACCCGCCGTCTGGAAACCATTCATGATGTGATCAATCAGCGCGGGGTCAGCTTGCTTCAACCGACCGCTATTTATCAAGTCCGGCACACCTGGAAATGCGCCTTGTGCGTTGGCGCCATGGCAGGATGCGCAATTTGCTTCATATAAACCCTTTCCATCAGCGGCAGATGCCACCGGAACAACCGCAAGCGCAAGCATGGAAAACATAAATACATAACGGTATTTCATTGTGAAACCTCCTTTCATGGTCAAAATCGACGGCAACCGATAAAACTGATGCCACGCCTGATACAAAACAGCTGTCGTCGCGCCAAACGTTTAATCACAAATAATGCAGTGGATAATTCAAAAAATCGCTTGCATCTAAAATCCATATATAAAGCGCAATGAAGACAAGAATTATCGCACCATGTTATTTGACGATATAAACGTCTTAATTGTATACCGCCTAGCAGGCTGTTGAGAATGCTCCTTTCGGAGCCGTCGTGATAGACCTTCTCTACCGACGCAGGGGCATGTGCG
>NZ_JBYTEM010000034.1:0-48454 GCF_058789735.1 Rhodanobacter sp. FW106-PBR-R2A-1-15
TGTGAGCGAGTCCGGGCGTGTACCGGACTCGCGATCGAAGAAAACCACAGGATGTGGTTTTCTTCACAAGCTCTGAGCGAAGAGGAGCGGGGAACGAGAGTGGTGGCCTGGCTGCTTTTGCTCACTTCTCACTCCTCTTCGTGCTCTTCTCGCTGGCGCGCCGCCAGCGCCAACGCGAGGTTTGCCGCCGCGATCAGGCTGGATGGATCGGCGCGGCCGCTGCCGGCCAGGTCCAGCGCGGTGCCGTGGTCGACCGAGGTGCGGATGAACGGCAGGCCGAGGGTGAGGTTCACGGTGCGGTCGAACGCCTCGCTCTTCAACACCGGCAGGGCCTGGTCGTGGTACATCGCCAGCACGGCGTCGTAATGCGCGCGCTGTGCCGGCACGAAGGCCGTGTCGGCGGGCAGCGGGCCGAGCAGCTGCATGCCTTCGCGGCGCAGGGCGTCGAGCACCGGGATCAGCGTGTCGATCTCCTCGCGGCCGAGGTGGCCGCCTTCGCCGGCGTGCGGGTTGAGCCCGAGCACCGCGATGCGCGGCGCGGCCATGCCGAATTTGCGCTGCAGCTCGGCGTGCACGATGCGCAGCGTGCGGGTCAGCGCAGCCGGCGTGATCGCCGCCGATACCGCTGCGAGCGGCAGATGGGTAGTGGCCAGCGCTACCCGCAGTTCCGGGCTGGCCAGCATCATCACCACGTCGGCGCGCGCGCGTTCGGCAAAGAATTCGGTATGTCCGCTGAAGCGGATGCCGGCGTCGTTGATCGAGGACTTCTGCAGCGGCGCGGTGACCACCGCGTCGTAGCGGCCAGCCATGCAGCCGTCGGCGGCTTCGGCCAGCGTGTCCAGCACGTGACGGGCGTTGCGCGGGTCCGGCCGCCCCGGCACTTCCTCGATGGCCAGCGGAACGTGGTGCAGACGCAGCGAGCCGGGGCGGCGTGCCGCCTGGTGGCTGCCGTCGTCGTCGGTGAGTTCGATGGCCACGCCGCAGCGCGAGGCGGCGCGTTGCAGCAAGCCGCGGTCGGTGATCGCTACCAGGCTCGCCGCCAGCGGCGTGGCGGCCAGGCGGATCAGCAGTTCGGCGCCAACGCCCGCCGGCTCACCCGCCGTCAGCGCGAGCCGGGGCAGTGGCATGGTGTCCAACCGCCGTTACGGCGAGCTGGCGGCAGCCTGGCTGTCCGCGTCGCGCAACTCGGGCACCAGGACGTCGACATAGGCGTTGGAGCGCAGGTCGCGCAGGTAGTCGTCGTAGACCTGTTCGGACTTGCGCGTGCCGATGGCCTGCCGCGCCTGGTCGCGTTCGATCTGCACGGTCTGGTCGCGCTGGCGTTCGCCGAGCCGCTGCACGATGTGCCAGCCGGCGGCGCTCTGGAACGGCTGCGATACCTGGTCGTCCTTCAGCTGGGCCAGTTGCGCGGCAATGGCCTGGCCCCATGCCTGCGGCGGAAACCAGCCCATGTCGCCGCCGATGTTGGCGGTGGTGTCGTCCTTGGAGTTTTCCTTCGCCAGCGTGGCGAAGTCCTCGTGCTTGTCGACGACGCGGTGGTACAGGTCCTGCGCCTTCTGCTGGGCCTGCGCCGGGGTCAGCAGGTCGCTTGGCTTGATCAGGATCTGCCGCGCGTGCAGCTCGGTGACCATCTTGCGGCTGTTCTGGCGCTGATCGACCAGCTTGAGGATGTGGAAGCCGGTTGGGCCGCGCAGCGCCGCGCTGACGTCGCCGGGCTTCATCGAAGCGAGGGTGTCGGCGAACGCGGGCGGGATCTCGTCCAGCCGGCGCCAGCCGAGGTCGCCGCCGTCGAGCGCATCGGGCGCGTTGGAGTAGCGGATCGCGGCGGCGTTGAAATCCATGCCGCCCTTGATCGCGGCCAGCGCCTGCTCGGCCTTGGCCTGGCTGGCCTGGATCGCGGTGGCGTCAGCGCCGCCCGGGATGCCGATCTGGATGTGCGCCAGGTGCACCTCGCCGGCCTTGTAGGTCGGGCTGCTGAGCAGGTTGTCGATCTCGCTGTCGGTGACCGAGACCGAATCCTGCACCACGCTCTGGTGCAGCCGCTGCACGGTGATCTGGTCGGCCAGCTGCTCGCGGAACGAGGCGAAGCTGGCGCCGCTGCGCTCCACCTCGGCACGCAACTGCTCGGGAGTGAGCTTGTTCTGTTCGGCCACGCCCTGCACGGCCTGGTCGACGTCGGCATTGGAGATGCGGATGCCCTGGTCCCGCGCCTTCTGGATCTGCAGGCGCATCAGCACCAGCCGATTCAGCACCTGCTGCTGCAGCACGTTCATCGGCGGCAGCTGACCGGCGCGGCCGGCGTACTGTTGCTGCACCGAAGCCACGGCGTCGTTCAGCTCGCTCTGCAGGATCACGTCGTCGTTGACCACCGCCGCGATGCGGTCCAGCGGCTGGTCGGCCGGCGCCAGCAGCTGGGCGTGGGCGGGGAGCATGATCGCGAGCGCGAGCAGGAGGGATGCAAGGGATTGCTTCATCAGTGGAAAGCCTGATTTCGCCGGGGCGAATGCGTTTATTGATAGCCGAGAATATCACGGCGCAGCAGTGGATCGATCTGGCTGCCGGTGGAGCCCAGCCCCTTGAAAACCACCTCGAACATGACGGCATTGTCGCGATGGTTGATGTTGCCGCCGGTCGGCGCCGGACCGAAGCCGTAGTAGCTCTGGTTCACGTAGCTGCGCCCCACCAGCCGCAGCGACACGCAGCAGCTGTCGTACTCCACGCCGGCCAGTGCATCGACGCTCTCGCGATCCTTCACCGAGTAAGTCCATGCGCCCACCAGCCGCCAGCGCTCGGACACCGGGTAGACCACGGAGGCGTTGTATTGTTCCAGCAGGCCCCGACGGTAACGGTAGGAGAAATTGAGGACGCCGTCGGTGCGGATGCGCCGCTGCAGCTGCACCGAGGCCAGGTCGGTGAGACGGGTGTTCGGGCTCCACTGATAGCTGCTGCCCAGGCGCCAGCGCTCGCTGAGCTGCACGTCGAGCTGGGCCACGTAGGACGAGCGGACCCAGTCGGTGCCCAGCACCTTCTGTGGGCTGAAATAGTGGATCTGGCCGATGCTGGCCGATACCCGCTCGACACCACCGTCGTCGAGCAGGCGGCTGGTCAGCGCCGCGGTGAGGTTGTTCGCGTCCATCTGGCGGTCGGCGCCGGAGAACTGGTTGGTCGAGAACAATTGCCAGTAGTCGAACGACATCACGTTGGTGTCGAACAGCGGCAGGTTGTCCTGCTTGCGGTACGGCACGTACAGGTAGTACAGCCGCGGCTCCAGCGTCTGCGTGTAGCTGCTGCCGAACAGCGTGGTGCTGCGGTCGAACACCAGTCCGCTGTCGAGGCTGACGATCGGCATCGAGCGGCTCGGCGACTTCTGGTTGAACGGCGAGGTTGCACCGCTGCCGAGCTGCCCACCGTAGCCGTAGTTCTGGTAGCTGCTGTCCAGCTGGTAGGCGGTGTAGCGGTAGCCGAGCCGCGGGCGCACGAACCAGGCCGAGCTGCCGAAGTCGGCCGCCAGGTACGGGTAGATGTCCTCGCGCTGGCCTTCGACGAAGCCCGCCTTGCGGAACGCCACCGCCGAGCTGTCCACGCCGACTTCCAGCCAGCGCGACAGCGGCACGTCCAGGCTGAACCTTGCGTAGGGCAGCTGCTTGTAGGGCAGACCGTAGTCGGTGACGAACGGGTTGACGTTCTGGTAGATGGTGCCCCCGAAGGAGGCGTTCCACCACTTGCCGCCACCCATGATCGCGGCATTGGAGGCGAGCGTGTAGACGGCGGAGTGAGACAGGGCATCGCCGTAGTCGTACAGGTAGCTGCTGTCCGAGGCGTGGTTGTACGAACCCACGAACTGCCAGCCTCGCCACAATTGCGTGCTGTCGGAGAAGTTGACCAGGTAGCGCGAGTCGCCCTTGGTGACGGCCAGGCCGTCGTTCCCGCCGCGGTCGTCCGGCACGTACTCCACGTTGAGCTGGCCGCGGCTGCCTGCGGTCAGGTAACGGAATTCGCCGGCCAGCATCGCACCGCGCGCGCTGTAGTAGCGCGGGTCCAGCGTGGCGTCGTAGTTCGGCGCCAGGTTCAGGTAGTACGGCGTGCTGATCTCGTAGCCCGAGCGGCTGGTGTGGCCCACGGTCGGGTAGAGGAAGCCGGTCTTGCGGCGGTCGTCGACCGGGAAGCTGAAGTACGGCAGGTACAGGAACGGCACGTTGCCGAGGCGCATGGTGGCGTTGCGCGCCACGCCGACGCCGGTTTCCTTGTTGATGGTGATGGACTTGGCGCGGAACTCCCACAGGTGGTGGCCAACGTCGCAGGTGGAGTAGGTGGCTTGCGAGTAGCGCGAGTGCTGCGCATCCAGCATCTGGCCCTGGCTGGCGGTGCCGTTGCCGCGCGCGTCGAGCATCTGGTAGCGCACGTCGTTGGCGGTGCCGCGGCTGGCCTCGGTGTTGCCGCGCATGCTGGAGGCGGCCAGCAACTGGCCGGCCTCCTGGTAGCGCACGTTGCCGCGGGCGTCGTAGTCGGTGTTCTGGTCGTTGTAGTCGATGCGCTCGGCCTGCAGCTGCTGGTCGGCGCGCTGCAGCTTCACTTCGCCGGAGAGGTGGTAGACGGACTGGTTGGAGCTGTCCACGTGCTGCGCCTGCACCAGGGTGGGGCTGGTCTCGCGCAGGCTGGCGTCCTTGCCCAGGCTGGGGTCGTAGAACTCCAGCAGGGCATTGGGCCGGCACATGGCGTAGTTGAGCGGGCGCGGCGCGCAATGGAACGAGCCCAGCGGACAGGCCTGGTTGGTCGGAGCGGCGGGCGGGGCCGGGGGGGTGCTGGCGTCGGCCTGGCCGCCGAACAGGGCAAGGGCGGCAGCGACCGCCAGCAGGCGGCGTGGAGGTAGCTTGGGCGTCACGGGGAATCTGCCGGCTTCGAAGGCTCGTTAAGCTAGCAGAAAGACCCCCCGGACGGCAGGTGAAGCTTTGTCGCCGCACGCCGGGGATTCAGCCGGGACGGGTACTGGAAGGGAAATCCGGAGTGGGAAAGCAAGGCGCCGTGCGGCGGCCTAGCCGATGAGGGCGCCGACGTGCGCGCCCACGCAGGCGGCCAGCGCGCCCCGGTCGTAGCCACCTTCCAGGGTGGACACCATCCGGCCGCCCGCATGCGCGTCGGCCAGTGCCGCCAGGCGTTCGGTGATCCACGCGTAGTCTTCGCTGCCCAGGCGGATGTCGGCCAGCGGGTCGTTGCGGTGGGCGTCGAAGCCGGCCGAGACCAGCACCAGCTGCGGCTTGAACGCATGCAGCCGCGGCAGCAGCACGCCGTCCCACAGCTCGCGGAACTCGTGCGAGCCGGCGCCCGGCGACAGCGTGCCGTTGACGATATTGCCCACCCCGCGCTCGTCCTCGCGGCCACTGTCCGGGTACAGCGGCGACTGGTGGCTGGAGGCGAACAGCACGCGCGGCTCGCGCTCGAAGATGTCCTGGGTGCCGTTGCCGTGGTGCACGTCGAAGTCGGCGATGACCACCCGCTTGAGCCCATGCGCGACCAGCGCATGGGCCGCGCCCACCGCGACGTTGTTGAACAGGCAAAAGCCCATCGCCTGCTCGCGCGTGGCGTGGTGGCCGGGCGGCCGCACCGCGCAGAAGGCGCGTCGCACCTCGCCACCGAGCACCGCGTCGACCGCCGCGACCACCGCGCCGGCGGCACGCAGCGCCGCCTCGGTCGAGCCGGGGCCCATCACCGTATCCGGATCCAGCGCGAGCATCTCGCCCGCCGGCGCACCGAGCAGGACCTCGCTGATGTGCGCCGCGCCGTGCACGCGCTGCAGCTGCTCGCGGGTAACCCGCGGCGCCTCGATGCGGTCCAGCGCGGCGAAGCGGTCGTGGTCCAACGCCTGCAGCACCGCCTGCAGCCGTGCCGGCCGCTCGACGTGCCCCGGGCCGGGGTCGTGCTGCAGGCAGGCAGGATGGGTGTACAGCCGCAGCATCGCGGCGGCTCTAGGTCGCGGAGGGCTTGCGGCGGCGCTCGTGCTGCCACAGCACTTCGCCGTGGCCGCTGGTGCGGGCCAGCACGCGCGAGATCACGAACAGCAGGTCGGACAGCCGGTTCAGGTAACGCTGCGGCTGGTTGCGGATGTCCTCCACTCGCGACAGCGCGACCACCGCGCGCTCGGCGCGCCGGCACACGGTGCGTGCGAGGTGGCTGCAGGCTGCCGCCATGCCGCCGCCGGGCAGGATGAATTCCTTCAGTGGCGGCAGTGGCTCGTTGAGCGTGTCGAGGATGCGTTCCAGCCGCTCGATGTCGCTGTCCTCGACCATCGCCATGCCCGGAATGCACAACTCGCCGCCGAGGTCGAACAGGTCGTGCTGCACCTGGGTCAGCGCCTCGCGTACCTCGTCATCGACGCCGTCGGCGGCCAGCAGCATGCCGATCGTGCTGTTGAGTTCGTCCACCGTGCCGTAGGCATCGACCCGCGGCGAGTCCTTGCCCACGCGCGAGCCGTCGCCGAGACCGGTCGAACCGTCGTCGCCGGTGCGGGTGTAGATCCGCGAGAGGCGGTTGCCCATGTCAGTGCCGGGTGTAGCCGCGGTGCGGCGCGGCGTGCGCCAGCTGGGTCGCCAGCACGTGCAGCACTGCGCCCAGCGCCACGTACACGGCAGTGCCGGCGAGAAACGGCAGATACCAGTCGCCGAGGTTGCCGAGCCACGCGCCGAAGCTGCGCGGCGCCGGCACGCTGGCGCTGATCCAGTAGAAGCTGCCGTTGGAGACCAGGTAGCAGGCACCCTCGGCCACCAGCAGCGCGCCGGCCGCGAGGCCCAGCGTGCGCAGGTTCAGACCCTGCTGGCGCTTCGCCAGCCAACTGCCGCCCAGCCACAGCGCGCCGTAGGACGGCAGCAGGAACCAGTAGGCCGGCGACACGCAGTAGTGGCTCCAGAAGTCGATGCCCTGGCCGCTGATCACCAGGTAATCCATCAGCACCGCTTCGGCCATCAGCAGCGGGAAGGCCCAGCGGCCCTGGCCGCGCAGCCAGAAGCCGGCGAGGAAGAACACGCCCCACGAGGCGTCCCACAACGCGTGGTGCAGCAGCGAGGGATGGAAGCGGGTGACGCCCATCACCAGGGCCAGGCCCAGGAAGATGGTCAGGCGTCGGGTCGTTGAGGTTGCCATGTGGACTCCGTGCAGCTCGGCGGGATACAGGTCTCCAAGTTTAGCCCAATGCGACCGGCCCAATGTGTCGGTGCCGCGCCGGCGCGTATCATCCACGGCATGAATGCTTCCGCATCCCCTGCCGGCGGCAGCGTGCTGGTCATCGGCGGCGGCCTGGTCGGCACCAGCCTGGCGATCGCGCTGGATGCCGCCGGCGTCGCCGCCACCCTGGTCGAGGCCGCCGCGCCGCGCACCGATGCCCAGCCCAGCTACGACGAGCGCAATCTGGCGCTGGCCCGCGCCACCGTCAACGGGCTGGAGGCGATCGGCGTGTGGCGGCACGCGGCCGTCCGCGCCACCCCGATCCGGCACATCCGCGTCACCCGCGCCGGCGAGTTCGGTAGCGCACGCCTCGATGCGGAGAAACACGGCGTCGACGCGCTGGGCTGGACCCTGCCGGCACGCGAACTCGGCGCGGCGCTGCTGCGCCGGCTCGACGAATGCACCCGGCTGACCCGGCTGGCGCCGGCGAGACTGGCGTCGCTGCAGCCGTTGCCCAGCGGCTGGCGCGCCCAGGTCGAAACCGCCGACGGCACGCGCAGCCTCGACACGCCGCTGCTGGTTGGCGCCGACGGCACGCAGTCGTTCGTGCGCGCGCAGCTGGGCATCGACGCCGAGAGGCACGACTACCGGCAGACCCTGTTCGTGTGCACGGTCACCCCCGAGCGCGAGCACGCGAACCGCGCGTGGGAGCGTTTTTCCGATGAAGGGCCGGTCGCCCTGCTGCCGCTGGCCGAGCGCCGCTGCGGCTTGGTGCTGACGGTGGCGGCTGCCGAGGCCGAGGCGGTGGCAGCGCTGGACGACGCCGGTTTCATCGCGCTGGCGCAGCGCCGTTTCGGCTGGCGGCTGGGCCGGCTGAGTCGCCCGGGCAAGCGGCATCCATATGCGATCCAGCGGGTCGCCGCGGCGCAACTCATTGCGCCGCGTGCGGTGCTGGTGGGCAACGCGGCGCAGACCGTGCACCCGATCGGCGCGCAGGGTTTCAATCTCGGCCTGCGCGATGCACTGACCCTGGCCGAACTGGTCGCCGCCGCGCCCGAGCCGGGCGCATCCGAGCTGCTGGCGCGCTACGCCGCGCGGCGCGCGCCGGACCGCGAGGGCACCATGGCGATGAGCCACGGCCTGGTGCAGCTGGCTTGCCTGCCGCAGCCGCTGCTGGCGCCGCTGCGCTCGCTGGCCCTGCTCGCCTGCGACCGGCTGTCGCCGCTGCAGCGCGCACTGGCGCGGCGCGGCATGGGTTTCCGCGGCGAGCCGCCGCTGGCGGTGCTGGAGCGTCTGCCATGAATGCACCGGCACAGGAGATGACTTCGCGTCGTCGCCCGCCCGCGCTGGACGTGGCCGTGGTCGGCGGCGGCATGGTGGGTGCTGCCGCGGCGCTGGCCCTGGCGCGCGCGGGCTTCGCCACCGCCCTGCTGGAGGCGCACGCGCCGGCGGCCTGGGATGCGCATGCCGAGGTGGACCTGCGCGTGGTCGGGCTGGCGCCGTCGTCGGTGATGCTACTGGACGAATTGGGCGTCTGGACGTCCATCCGCGCTGCCCGCGCCAGCCCGTACACGCACATGCACGTCTGGGACGCCGCAAGCGGCGCGGCGATCGACTTCGACGCCGCCAGCGAGGGTCGCGACCGGCTCGGCTACATCGTCGAGAACAGCCTGGTGCAATGGACGCTGTGGCAGGCGCTGGACGCCGCACAGGGAAGTGCCAGTGCCGCGGGCGCAGGACGCGCAGGAGCCAGTGTGCGCCGGCTGTGCCCGGCCGAAGTGCGCGGTTTCGAGGCGCGCGAGGATCGCATCCAGCTGGAACTGGCCGATGGCGAGACTCTTTCCGCCAGCCTGCTGGTGGCGGCCGACGGCGCCGGCTCGCCGCTGCGCGCACTGGCTGGCATCGGCACGCGCGGTCGCGACTACGCGCAGCGCGCGGTGGTGGCCCACGTCGCCACCGAACGTCCGCACCAGGACACTGCGTGGCAGCGCTTCCTGCCGTGCGGTCCGCTGGCGCTGCTGCCGCTGGCCGACGGGCGCAGCTCGATCGTGTGGTCGCTGCCCGAGGCCGAGGCGCAGCGCGTGCTGGTGCTGGACGACCAGGCTTTCCTCGACGAACTCGGCGTCGCCAGCGATTTCCGGCTGGGCCGGATCGTCGCCACCACGCCGCGCGCGGCGTTCCCGCTGAAGCTGCAGCTGGCCGAGCGCTACCAGGCCGACCGTTTCGTGTTGCTGGGCGACGCCGCGCACGCGGTGCATCCGCTGGCCGGGCAGGGCGTCAACCTGGGCCTGCGCGACGTGGCCGAACTGCGCGACACGCTGATCGACGCGCGTGCCGCCGGTCGCGACATCGGTGCCGCCCACGTGCTGCGTCGCTACGCGCGGCGCCGGCGCAGCGCCGATACGCTGGATGCGCTGGGCTTCGATGCCCTGGCCCGCATCTACGCCTGGCAGTCACCGGCGCTGGTGGCCGCGCGCGGCATCGGCGTGCGCGTGCTGGACCGCCTCGCGCCGCTCAAGCGGCGGCTGTCGGAACACGCTGCCGGACTGTGATCTTTGCTCCTCCCCCTGCTTGCAGGGGGAGGAGCACCGCAACCCTCCCCTGCGACCGAAGGGAGTCCCTTTGGGACAAGCAGGGGAGGGAGTCCACATCACCGGAGGATCGATCATGCGCATCGCCCGACTCTGTTGCCTGCTGTTGCTCGCCGGTTCAAGCCTTGCCGTTCAGGCGAAGATGGTGCATCGCCCGATCGAATGGACCCAGGACGGCACCCGTTTCCACAGCGTACTGGTTTACGACGACGCGTCGAGCGCGAAGCGGCCGGGCCTGGTGATGGTGCCGAACTGGTATGGCGTCAACGACGTGGCCGTAAAGAAGGCCGAGATGATCGCCGGCAAGGATTACGTGATCCTGCTCACCGACATGTACGGCGCCAACGTGCGCCCGCAGCCGGGCCATGCCGACCAGGCGCAGGCGGCGGTGAAGCCGCTGTACGGCGACCGCACGCTGATGCGCAAGCGGATCAATCTGGCGTTGGATCAGCTGAAGGCGCAGGCCGCCAGCGCGCCGCTCGACGCATCGAAGTTGGCTGCGATCGGCTTCTGCTTCGGCGGCTCGGCCGTGCTCGATCTGGCGCGCAGCGGCGCCGACGTGGCCGCGGTGGTGTCGTTTCACGGTGGTTTGGATACCGACAACCCGGCACTGGCGAAAAATATCAAGGCGCGCGTGCTGGTCATGAACGGCGCCGATGACAAGGGCACCATGCCGGATGCGGACAAGTTCATGGACGAGGTGCGCATGAGCCCCGCCGACTGGCAGTTCGTGGTGCTCGGCCACGCCGTTCACTGCTTCACCGAAGTCGGCGAGAACTCGCCCGGCTGCCGCTACGACGAGCGTGCCGCCACCCGCAGCTACCGCCTGATGCACGACTGGCTGCGCGCGGCGTTTGCCGGCACACCATAGGGTTCTTGTTGGGCGCGATGACGCTGTTGGTTCGGGAGCAGGGATCTTGATCTGCCAGCGGCGGCCGAGTCACTTTTTTCTCTTGCGTGGCCCTGTAGCGCACTCTGTCCACAAGGGACTTCCTTCGGTCGTGCGCGATGCTCTTGCTCTTGCCGCATTCAGAGCGAAAAGCATCAGAGACAAGAGCTTTCGTGCGCCTTCGGCGCGCGAGTTACTTTCTCTTTGCGTGGCCAAAGAGAAAGTAACCAAAGAGAAAGGCCACCCCGCTTCCGCGCCTTGCGGGCATCCTGCCCGCAAGGTTCGCGCTCGGGTTACGGGGTTTGTCGACAGCACATCCTGTGCTGACGACAAACTGGCCGGCATCCCTGCCGGCCACCCTGCGGGCTTTTCCTCCACCCGCCCGCCGCTGCAGAGGGGACCCCGGTAGAGCAGCGCGCTCCCAGCAGCGCGCACTTTTCAGAAGAGCCAGATCAAGAGCGAGAGCGAAGCCACAGCAAAGCGACGCTTTGCTGTGGCTGTTGCTTTTCAGCTTCATCACCGAGTGCGGGCCAGGATGGCCCGCAGCTTTACCCGGGGCCCCTGTGCGGCGGTGAGCCGGGGTCGACAGGCCGCGCAGCGGGAGTCGACAGGGATGTCGGCTCCTTTTCGTCCGGACAGGAGTCCGGTCGAAAAGCCCGGCCCCGGCTCACGGACTTGCCGGGCAGGATGCCCGGCAAGCGCCAAGCGGGGTGTCGTTTTCTCTTGGGTACTTCTCTTTTGGACAAGCAAAAGAGAAGTACCTCGGCCTCCGCAGGAGGACGAAAGCTCTTGGGCTTTTTCTCCGGATGGTGAAAGGCGACTGTCGCGCACACCAGCCGCCACCCCTCAATCCGCGCGTTCGCGCACCGCTTCCATCGTCAGCGCGGCCAGCTGGCGCAGGCGGGTGCCGCCAGTATCGGCGAGCAGTTCCTTGAGGCGTTCGCCGGCGTCGTGCTGGTCGAGGCTTTTGCGTTCGGCCAGCGAGGCGGCCAGTGCGCGGCCCATCGAGTCGAAGATCAGCGCGTAGGCGAAGGCGTGCAGCACGCCGCCGCCCAGCGTGCCGAGGCCGGGGAAGGCTTTCATCGCGTTGCCGGCGACAGCCAGCACGATCGAGCTGCCGGTGCGCAGGGTGAGTCGGGCCTGCTGCACGAAATCCTCGATCTGCACGTCGCTGACTTTCACGCCATAGAGTTCGGCGAGCGCGCGGGTGAGGCCGGTGGCGAGCACGCCCTGGATCACCAGGTCGCTGCCCGGCGCCACCGCGGCCAGCGCGCCGACAATCGCGCGGCGCGCGTACTTGCGCACGACGCGTTCGGCTTCTTCTGCGCGGGTCAGCGCCTCCAGCGTACCGGTGCGCTGGTGCAGGCCGGCCAGTACTGCCTGCTCGCGCAGCAGCTCCAATCCTTCGGCGCCGGGCGCGGTGAGCCGTTCGAGCGCCTGCAGCAACGGCTCGATCGCCGGCTTGCGCTGGCGCTCGACCGATTCGGTGCCGCCGTCGGCAAGCTGGCGTTGGTAGCGTTCGCTGCCGCCGGCACTGATCGCCAGCACCGCGCTGGCGATGCCTTGCGCATGCCGGCGCAGGCGTGCTAGCAACTGATCGCGTTCGGCATCGCTCCACTGGTCGGCCTTGTTCAGCACCAGCAGCAGCGGCTTGCCGAAGTCGGCCAGCCAGCGCAACTCGTCGGCCTGGCCGCGGTTGAGGTCGCCGGCGCACAGATAGATCACCGCGTGCGCGCGCAAAGCTTCCTCGCGCGCCAACGTTTCGTGCGCCTCGCCGCCGGCCTCGCGGCTACCGGGCACGTCAGCCAGCACCAGAGTGCGGCCATCCGGCAGGTGGCCGTCGTAATGGCCCACGGCGCGGGTGGTGCCGCCGCGCACGTCGCTGGCCACCTGCGCATGCGGCGCCAACGCGCGAACCAGGCTGGACTTGCCGCTGGAGATCTCGCCGAACAGCGCGACGTAGACGCGCGCGCTGGTACGGCGGCGATCGAGCTCGCCCAGTTCGGCCGCCAGCGCGCCGGTGTCGGCGCCGCGTTCGCGCAGCTGGCCGATGCGCTGCTCCAGGCTGCCGCGATCGGGTGTCGGCGGCGGCCGGCGTCGCCGGCGCGGACGCAGCAGCCACCACAGCACGGCGAGGCCGGTCGCGGCGAAAACCAGCAGCACGCCGCCCAGCGTCCACTGCAGCCACGTCGGCAGATCCAGGAAACGCTGCGCCAGCGCCAGCGCGCGTTCGGCGGCGGCGAACAGCAGCCATAGCAGCGCGGCCACGGCCAACGCGGTGAGCAGCAATCGCAGGCGTCGGGACATCCGCGCATTCTAGCCAGCTTCCTGGCGCCGACCCTGCGCAGCCCTGTTCGCGCCCGCGACGTGGTTTTGGCACTATCGTGTGCCGGAATGGGGCTTCGGCCGAGGCCGGCGCAGACTCGCAGCGCCGGATCGGGGGGACTGATGGGGAACGGATCAAGGTTGTCCGCTTGGCTGCTGGGCGTGGTCCTGGGCGCGTTGTTCGTGTCCATGCCCGCTGCCCTGGCAGAACCCGTGGTGGCGGGCACACCGGCGGCGGCTCCGTTGCCGACGCCGCAGTTCCGTCGCTACGGGACGACGGACGGTTTGCCGAGCGGCGCGATCTACGCCGCGGCACAGGATCGCAACGGCCTGATGTGGTTTGGCTCGGCCGGTGGTCTGGTGCGCTTCGACGGGGTCGGTTTCAAGGTGTTTCGGCATGCGACAGATGACCCGAACTCCTTGCCTGCCAACCCCACGTATTCCCTTCTGATCGATCGCGACAACCGGGTCTGGACCGGTGGCATTTCGACCGGGCTGACTGCCTATGACCAGAAGAGCGAGCGCTTCCGGTTGTGGACGCACGACGACAAGCAGGCGGCCAGCCTGGCCAGCGACGAAGTCTGGGGCATGGCACAGACGGCCGACGGCACGTTGTGGGTGGCCACGGAGGGCGGCCTCGATCGCCTGCGACCGGATGGAAGCGGGTTCGACCACATACCGCTGGACGTTGGCGGTGGGAAACGCTCCGCCTCGTTCGGCCAGACGCGGGCGCTGTTTGCCGGGGCCGACGGTCGGCTGTGGATCGGTGCGGAAAGTGGCCTGTACCTGCGCGAGTCCGACGGCACGATGCACAAGGTGCCGGTGGATCCCTCGTTTCGCGGCGACCTGGGCAAGACCTGGCGCATCGACGGCGGGCACGGCGAGATCCGGGTGTCGCTGACCGGCGGTCTGCTGATCATCGGCGCCGATGGCGTGGCGCGGCCGCTGGCGAGCCGGCAGCTGTCATCGCAACGAATCATGAGCAGCACCCGCGACGCATCGGGCCGATTGTGGATAGCCACGGCCGAAGGTGTCTTTCTGGATCAGGTCGACGGGGATCATGCCGATGGACAGCTGCAGCGGATCGCTGCTCAACCGCTGTTGCAGGGTGGGCTGCCCAGTAGCAAGACGTGGCAGACGACTCTCGATGGCGAAGGTGGACTATGGATCACCTTCGAGCAATCCAGCATCGCCTACCTGCCGCCGGGATGGGGCGGGTTCTCCCGCTTTACCCACATTCCGGACGATGCCGACAGCCTGACCGGTATTGCGGCGTCGACGATTCTCATGGGCCGCGATGGCAGGTTGTGGCTGGGTGGCAACGATGGCTGGATCGACAAGCTGGATGCGGTGACCGGCCGGATACAGCATGTCGTGCAGGGCATCCAGGGGCAGATCGTGTCGCTGGCAGAGGATTCGCGTGGCCGCCTGTGGATCGACAACCCGCCCCAGCTCCATCTGCTCGACCGAGGCAAGCTTGCTTCGATCGATCTTGGCCATGCGCGAGTGACGCGACCCGTGCTGCTCTGTGCCGGCGACGCTGGACGGGTGTACGTCGCCTCATGGAATGAAGGCGTGTTCGTCGTCGACCCCGACAGCCTGGCCATTGCGCCGGTAGCAATGGAGCAGGGCAGCGACGGCATCCTGCGTCCCGATCAGATCACTTTCCATGCGGGCAGTCTCTGGTATGCGAGTGAGGGCGGTTTGCTGCGGCAGGATGAGAAGGACGGGAAACTGCGTTTCGTGCCGGGCATACCGCGGCAGGAGATCGTTGCTTTCGCCTTCGATGCGACCGGCTTCTGGCTGGCCACCAATGGCTCGGCGCTCGAACACTACCGGTATGCCGACGGACATGCCATGCAAGATGACGGCATCGACCTCGACCACGAGGGGCTCAAGTCGGATCTGCGCGACTTGCGGGTGGATCGACAAGGCCGGTTATGGGTGTTTGCCAATCCGGGCTTGTGGCTGTTCGATCAACATACGCGCCGCTTCAAGTCGTTTGGTCCGGCGCATGGTCTGTCGAATGCAAATTTCGACGGCACCGCGACTGCCATGGCACCCGGCGGAATGATGTTTGTCGCCAGCAGCGGCGGTGTCGTGGCGTTCCAGCCCGAACGGTTGCTGCAGACGGAGAAGGCCGGCTCGTTGCCGGCGCTGTCGCTGGCGTATCTCAACGTGCAACGCGCCGGCGAAGTACGCGCCATCGCCCTCGACAGCAAGGTGGTGCAACTGGGTTGGCGCGATCGTGACCTGCGCGTGGGTGTACGGCTCGCTTCGTTCATCAACCCCGCGGTCAACCACTACCGCTTCCGGTTGAGCGGGTTCGACAGCGGCTGGGTCGATGCGGGCAACCGCGCCGAGCGGGACTTTGCGGGGCTTGCTGCGGGCGACTACACGCTGGAAGTGCGGGCTGCCGGTGCCGATGATCGCTGGGTCGGGCTGGCCACGCCGATCAGCATCCATGTGCAGGCGCCGCCGTGGCTGCGCTGGTGGGCGTGGGCGATCTACGTGCTGCTCGCGGCCGCGCTGGCCGGTCTGGTGCTGCGCGGCTGGCGGCGGCGCATGGCGCAACGCCATCGCATGCAGCTGGTGGAGCAGCAGCGGCAGCTGGCCGAGGCGGCGAGCGCGGCGAAGACGCAGTTCCTGGCCACGCTGAGCCACGAGATCCGCACGCCGATGACCGGCGTGATGGGCATGGCCGAGTTGCTGCTGAGCACGCCGCTGAACCGCCAGCAGCACGACTACACGCAGGCCATGCAGCGCTCCGGCGGGATGCTGCTGAAGCTGCTCAACGACGCGCTGGACCTGGCGCGGATCGAGGCCGGCAAACTGGAACTGGAGCCGGTGCCGTTCGAGCCGCGGCAACTGCTGGAGGACGTGGCGCAGCTGGAGCAGGGCCTGGCGCACGCCAAGGGCATCCGCTTCGTGCTGGAGCTGGCCGAGGAGCTGCCGGCCCAGCTGCTGGGCGACGCGGTGCGGATCAAGCAGATCCTGCTGAACCTGGCCAACAACGCCTTGAAGTTCACCGAGCACGGCAGCGTCATCTTGCGCGCGCAGCGGATCGAGGGCGGCCTGCAGTTCAGCATCAGCGACACCGGCCCGGGCATTCCCGAGGCCAGCCAGGCGCGCTTGTTCCAGCGCTTCGAGCAGGCCGAGAGTCCGCAGCGGCGCGCCGGCAGCGGGCTGGGGCTGGCGATCTGCCGCGAGCTGGTGGACATGATGGGCGGCAGCATCGAGCTGGAATCGCGGCTGGGCCACGGCAGCACGTTCCGCGTGCGGCTGCCGCTGAGCGCCCCGGCGGTGGCGCCGGCGCCGGTGGAGCGGCCGAGCGGGCGGAGCTACCGGCTGCTGCTGGTGGAGGACGACACCATCGTGGCGGCGGTGATCCGCGGCCTGCTGGAGCGCGAGGGCCATGCGGTGGTGCACGTGGTGAACGGGCTGGCCGCGCTGGCCGAGCTGGCGCATGCGCAGTTCGACGCGGTGCTCTTGGATCTGGACCTGCCGGGCGTGGACGGTTTCCAGATCGCGCGGCTGATCCGCCAGCGCGAGCACGCCGGGCTACGCCTGCCGATCGTGGCGGTGACCGCGCGCCAGGGCAGCGAGGACGAGGCGAAGGCGCGCGCGGCGGGCATGGACGGCTTCCTGCGCAAGCCGCTCAGCGGCGAACAGCTGGTGGCCGCGCTGGTGCGGGTGGTGGACGGCCCGATGATGCCAGCATGAGCGCCGGGACGGGCGCCCACCGACGTCCCGCGTCGGGAGCTTCGAACAGGCTCCAGCTCACATGTCGTACTTGTGCAGCTCGAAACCCAGCCGCTGGTACTCGCGCCAGCGCGTACGCGAGCCCTCGCGTTCGGCCGGGTCGGCGGCCACCACTTCCAGCACGCGCTGGTAGCGGCCGGCGGGGCAGCTCTCGCGCAGGTTGATCAGCAGCGGCCGGTCGGCGCTGTCCACGCCTGGCGGCGCGATCAGCACCGCGGTCTGCTCGTCGTCGTCATCACCGGCCAGCTGGTGCGGGATCATCGCGTCGTCGTCGAACGCCCACAGCAGCTCGTCCAGCGTCTCGGCCTGGGCAAAGTCGCGAGCCAGGATCAGCGTCGGCTGCTCGCCGGCGAATGCCTTCTTCGCCAGCTCGCAGACCAGCAGCAGCGGCTGCTCGCGGAAGCGCGGCTTGTCGATCAGGTAGAAGTCGGCGCGCATATCAGGATTCGGGATTCGGGATTCGGGATTCGGGATTCGGGATTCGACGGGGTGCGGGCTTCGGCTCTTACCAATCCCGAATCACGAATCCCGGTCCAACAGCCACTGCGCCAGCAGCGCCACCGGGCGGCCGGTGGCGAGGCCCTTGCGGCCTTCCTCCCAGGCAGTGCCGGCGATGTCCAGGTGGGCCCAGCGCTGGCCGTCGGTGAAGCGCGACAGGAAGCAGCCGGCGGTGATCGCGCCGGCGCTCTTGCCGCCGATGTTGGCGACGTCGGCGAAGCCGGAGTCGAGCTGCGCCTGGTAGTCGTCCCACAGCGGCAGGCGCCAGGCGCGGTCCAGCGTTTCCTCGCCGGCGGCGAGCAGTTCGGCGGCGAGGTCGTCGTGCTTGCTCATCAGGCCGCTGGCGTGCTTGCCCAGCGCGATCACGCAGGCGCCGGTGAGCGTGGCGGCGTCGACCAGCGCCTGCGGCTGGAAGGTCTGCACGGTATAGGTCAGCGCATCGCACAGGATCAGCCGGCCTTCGGCGTCGGTGTTGAGCACTTCGATGGTGAGGCCGGACAGGCTGGTCAGCACGTCGCTGGGGCGGTAGCTGTCGCCGCCGGGCATGTTCTCCACGCTGGGCACCACACAGACCAGGTTGAGCTTCAGGCCCATCTTCACCGCGGCGACGAACGCACCGAGCACGCCGGCGGCGCCGCCCATGTCGAACTTCATCTCCTCCATGCCGGCGCCGGGTTTCAGGCTGATGCCGCCGGAGTCGAAGGTGACGCCCTTGCCGACCAGCGCGTACGGCTTGTCGCCGTCGTTGCCGCCCTTGTACTCGAGTGCGATCAGCCGCGGCTTGTTGACCGAGCCGCGCGCCACCGCCAGCAGCGAGCCGAAGCCGAGCTTCTCCATCTCGACGTGGTCGAGCACGCTGCAGCTGACCTTGTCCTGCGCGTCGGCGAAGGCCTGGGCCTGCGCGGCGATGTACGCCGGGTTGCAGATGTTTGGCGGCAGGTTGGCCAGCTCGCGCGCGAAGCGCACGCCCTCGGCGATCGCCACGGCCTGGTCCAGACCGGCTTGCGCGTCGGCGCTGGCGGCGAAGGTGAGCGCGGCCAGTTCGGTCTGCTTGCTCTTGTCGCGCGGCTTGAACGTGGCGGTGTAGCGGTAGGCGGCGTGGTCGCTGGCCAGTGCGGCGATGCGCACGCGCCAGGCAATGTCGCGGCCGGGCACGTCCACCTCGGTGAGATAGGACACCGCGTTCGCCACCGGCAGGCGGCCGAGCGCGCGCGCCGCTTCGATATTCACCTTCTGGTAGCGCGCCGCGTCGAACGATTTCTGCGCGCCCAGGCCGACCACCAGCACGCGTTGCGCGGCGACGCCGGCAGGCGCGAACAGCACGGTGGTGGAACCAGCCTTGCCGCTGATGTCGCCGCTCTCCACCTGGCGCTTGATCGCGCCGCCGGCGGCACTGTCCAGCTGGGCCGCCGCGCTGGTCAGCACGCCCTGTTCGTACACGCCGATCAGCACGCAGGCGCTGTCGACGGTGGCGGGGGCGGCGGCGCCGAGGCTGAACTGGAGTGTCATCGGGGAGGTTCCTGCGTGGGCCCGGCGGCGGCCGGACAGGCTAGACTTGCGGTTTGCCGGCCGATCGGCCGGGCCGTTCAAGCGGACAAGTTTATCGCATGCTGAGCATCCTCGACCGCTACTTCCTGCGCGAGCTGGCGCAGACCGTGGCCGCCACCGTGGTGGTGCTGCTGGTGATCGTGGCCGGCAGCGCGTTCGCCAAGGTGCTGCAGCAGGTGGCCAACGGCAGCTTCCCGGCCAGCGTGATGTTCCAGGTGCTGGGCCTGCGCACGCTCGACGGCCTCACCAACATGCTGCCGCTGGCCAGCTTCGTCGGCGTGCTGCTCGGGCTGGGCCGGATGTACCGCGAGAGCGAGATGCACGTGCTGTCCTCGTCGGGCATGGGCCCGCGCGGGTTGCTGCGGCCGATACTGATGCTCGGCGGGCTGCTGGTGGCGCTCACCGCGCTGGTTTCGCTGGGACTGGGGCCGTGGGCGGTGCGCACCAGCGACGCGCTGGTGGCCGAGGCGAACCGTTCGGTGATCGCGGCCGGGCTCGACGCCGGGCGCTTCACCGAACTGCCAGGCAGGGGCGGCATCATCTTCGTCGACAGCCTGAGTCGCGACGGCAGCAAGCTGGGGCGCACTTTCGTGGCGAGTCAGAGCGAGGGCAAGGACGGCCCGCCGCACCTCAAGGTGGTCAGCGCGGCCAGCGGCGCGCTGTACCAGGAGAGCAACGGCGAAGGCCGCTTCATCGCGTTCAAGGACGGCTGGCAGTACGACATTCCGCTGGGTGCGAACAACTGGCGGCAGATGCAGTACCGGCGCAACGACACCTCGCTGTCCAGCGTGCAGGCCAACGACGACGATGACCCGGCGCATTCCAAGAGCAGCTGGACGCTGTTCCGCTCGGTCGACCCGACCGACCGCGCCGAATTCGCCTGGCGCGCCAACGCACCGCCGCTGACCTTAGTGCTGCTGCTGCTGGCGTTGCCGCTGTCGCGGCAGAGTCCGCGCGAACCGAAATACGGCCGCCTGCTGCTGGCGGTGGTCACCTTCTATCTCTATTACACGCTGCTGGCGCTGGGCCGTGCGCAGATCGGCAAGGGCCACTGGCATAGCGAGGCGCCGCTGTGGGCGCTGCACGCACTGGTGCTGGCGCTGGCGCTGTGGATGCTGTGGAAGCAGTATTCCCCGCGCAAGCTGCGCGGGTCGTCGTCGGGTGTGCCGGCATGACGGTATTCAACATCAAGCGGGTCGACCGGCTGGTGGCGCTGAGCGTGCTCGGCTCGATGCTGATGGTGTGGCTGGTGCTGACCGGCTTCGATGCGGTGACCCAGCTGCTGCGCCAGCTCGGCAACGTCGGCAAGCATGGCTACACGCTGAGCAATGCGGTGGCCTATGTGCTGGTGACCTTCCCGCGTCGCGCCTACGAGATGTTCGGCAATGCCGCGCTGATCGGCGGCCTGCTCGGCCTGGGCGGGCTGGCCAGCACCGGCGAGCTCACCGCGTTGCGCGCGGCTGGCATGTCGCGCCTGCGCATCGCCGGCTCGGCGGCGGGCGTGGTCGCGGTGCTGATCGTCGGCGTGGTGATCATGGGCGAGACGCTGGCGCCGTGGGGCGACCAGCAGGCGCAGGCGATGCAGTTGCGCGCGAAGACCGGCAGCCTCGGCATGGGCACCAGCAGCGGGCTGTGGGCGCGCGACGGCGCCGACGTGATCAACGCCCGCGGCACCTCGCTGAAGCAGCGCGACGGCGTCGGCGCGGTGCAGTTGAGCGACGTGCGCGTGTTCACTTTCGGTGCGGACGGCAAGCTCAGCCGCTTCGTATGGGGCAGGACTGCCGAGCACAACGGCAAGCAATGGGTGCTGCACGACGCGCGCGTCACCACGCTGGATGCGCAGGGCACGCACGCCAGCACCGCGGCCGCGCTGCCGTGGCAGTCCAGCCTCGATCCACAGGTGCTGGCGCAGTCGGTGATCCAGCCGCAGTACCTCTCCATGCGCGACCTGCGCCGCAACATGGACTATCTCGAAGGCAACGGCCAGAGCTCCGGCAGCTACGCGGTGGCGTTCTGGCGGCGTGCGCTGTATCCGCTCAACGTGCTGGTGCTGGTGCTGTGCGCGATGCCGTTCGCGTTCGGTTCGCTGCGTTCCGGCGGGCTGGGCAAGCGCATGTTCATCGGCATCCTGCTCGCGCTCGGCTGGTACTTCCTGCAGCAGGCGATGGTCAACTTCGGCACCGTGTACGGCATGCCGCCGCTGGTGGCGAACCTGCTGCCGGCGCTGATCCTGGTGGCCGCCGCCTGGTTGTACTTCCGCCGCCGCGTCTGAACAGCCGGGCTTGTCCGGCGCGCCCGATGCGGCCAAGCTGGCTGCCCTGGCCGGAATCGAGGAGTGCACCGTGGAATGGGTTGATCTGCGCAGCGATACGGTAACGCGCCCCACCGCCGCCATGCGCGAAGCGATGCTGGTGGCCGACGTCGGCGACGACGTCTACGGCGAGGACCCCACCGTCAACGCGCTGCAGCAGCGGCTGGCCGACGAGCTCGGCTTCGACGCCGGCCTGTTCGTGCCCAGCGGCACCCAGTCCAACCTGCTGGCGCTGATGAGCCACTGCGAGCGCGGCGACGAATACCTGGTCGGCGCGGACGCGCACACCTACAAGTTCGAGGGCGGCGGCGCGGCGGTGCTCGGTTCGATCCAGCCGCAGCCGATCGCGCAGGCGGCCGACGGCAGCCTGCCGCTGGAGCGCATCGAGGCGGCGATCAAGCCGGTCGACCCGCACTTCGCGCGTACCCGCGTGCTGGCGCTGGAGAACACCTGGCATGGTCGCGTGCTACCGCTGGATTATCTGCAGGCGGCCCACGACACGGCGCGTGCGCATGGACTTGGTCTGCACCTGGACGGCGCGCGGCTGTTCAACGCCGCGGTGGCCGGTGGCGTGCCGGCGCGCGAGATCGCGCGGCACTTCGACACGGTGTCGATATGCCTGTCGAAGGGCCTCGGCGCGCCGGTCGGTTCGGTGCTGCTCGGTTCGCACGGGCTGATCGACAAGGCGCGCCGCTGGCGCAAGGTCACCGGCGGCGGCTGGCGCCAGGCCGGCATGCTCGCCGCGGCGGGCCAGTACGCGCTGGACCACCATGTGGCGCGGCTGGCCGACGACCACCGCCGCGCCGCCTACCTGGCCGGTCGCCTGCGCGAGATCGCCGGCGTCGACCTGCTCGGCCAGTACACCAACATGGTGTTCGTCGACGTGCCCGCCGGCCGACTGCGCGAATTGGACGTCCATCTGCGCGAGGCCCGCATCCGCATCAGCATCGGCTACCTGCCCACGCTGCGCCTGGTGACCCACCTGGACATCGACGACGACGGCATCGAGCGCACGGCCGCGGCCTTCGCGGCGTTCTTCGGGCACGGCTGAGCGGAGGCGCGGGTCGCCGCGGAACGAATCGGGGGGACGGTGTCGAATCCGCGAGGTTCCGTTCGTCGCCTCCGGGCCAGCCCGGTCTGGCCAGTGAGGAATGGGTCACGCGCAAATTGACCTCCCACCTGTTCATCTCCCTCGATGGCGTCGTCGAGGCGCCGGACCGGTACTTCCGCGAGGATCTGTACCAGGATCTTTCGCTGTTCGACGACGAAACGGTGGCCGGGCAGGGGCGTCGCCCGCTGTCCCGGGAAGGCGAACCCATCCAGCTCGGCCTGCAGTCGGCGCGAACCATGCCGCGCGGGTTGCATATCCGGTGTTCCGGCTGCGTACCTGACCGCCGCCACGCGCCGTACCCGCTTCCCGTGGCGGCTGCCATCGAACGACCGGTTCAATACCGCAGACCGGGTGCATCACTTTGTCGATCGCCACCGTCGCGGGGATGGCGGGATGCATGCGGCTCACCGCGCAGGGTGCATCCGCTGTACGGCGCGACCTGGCAACCCCGTTGCACTCCCGGCGGCGTTGAACCGGTGATGGCGCGCACCGGCCATGGGCCGTTGCCGGACGCGGTCCGGCTGTGTGCCCGCGAGGTTCCACTTACACTGTGCCGGCCGCACGGCAGCAGGGGGAGAAACGCATGCTCGCTCGAACACTCGGAATGCTGGGCCTGTGGTGGCTGCTGGCGGCGCCGCTGCCGGCACAGGAGGTGCCGTCGGCACTGCGCGACTGGCAGGGCTGGGTGCTGCACGACGTGCCGCAGCACGATTGCCCGTGGCTTGCCAGCCAGGCGCCGAACGCCGGCGGCAACCGCCAATGCGCCTGGCCCGGTCGGCTGCTGCTGGCGGCGGATCGGGACGGTGGCCGCTTCGCATTGGACGTGCACGTGGACGCGCCGAGCTGGGTGGCGCTGCCCGGCGACACGCGGAGCTGGCCGCAGCAGGTCAGCGCGAACAGCCAACCGGCCACCGTGCTGCAGCGAGATGATCAGCCGATGGTGTGGCTGGCGCCCGGCGACTACCAACTGCGCGGAATGCTGCCGTGGGCATCGCGACCGGCGCGTTTGCGCGTGCCCGCGGCGATCGGGCTGGTGGCGCTGAGCGTCGATGGCGCGGCGGTGACGCGCATCGAGCGCAACGGCGAACAGCTCACCCTGGGCGAGGCTGCCGCCGCGCAGCGTGCTGCCGACGCACTGTCGCTGCGTGTTTACCGCCGCCTCGCCGACGGCTTGCCGGCCACACTGGAAACCCGATTGCAGTTCAACGTCGCCGGTACTGCGCGCGAGCAGGCGTTCGGGCCGGTGTTGCCGCAGGGTTTCGTGGCCACCGCCCTGGCCGGCGAGCTGCCGGCGCGACTGGAGAACGACGACCGGCTGCGCGTGCAGCTGCGGCCGGGCCAGTGGACGATCAGGCTGGAGGCGCGCAGCCTCGCGCCACTGGCGAAGGTGGCGCTGGGGCTGCCGGCCGCGCCCTGGCCGCGGCAGGAGATCTGGAGCTACGCCGACGATCCCGCGCTGCGCAGCACCCGCGTCGAAGGCCACGCCACCGACGCGGCGCAGGCCGGCGTGCCGGGCGAGTGGCGCGAGTTGCCGGCGTTCGTGCTGGACGAGGGCGCCGGCCTGGCGATCGAGCAGGGCGCGCGCGGCGACGAGGGTGGCAAGGGCGAGCAGCTGCACCTGCAACGCCAGCTGTGGCTGGATTTCGACGGCGCCGGCCTCAGCGTGGCCGACCGGCTCAGCGGCGAGCTGGGTCATCGCCAGCGTCTCGACGTGGCGGCACCCTGGCAATTGCAGCGGGCCAGCCAGGGCGGCGAGCCGCTGCGGGTCAGCCAGGGCGAGGGCGGTCGCAGCGGCGTCGAACTGCGCGAGCAGCGGATCGATCTCGACGCCGGCCTGCGCCTGCCCACGCGCCGCGGCGCGATCCCCAGCGCCGGCTGGCAGCTGCCGCTGGAAAGTATCGACGCCACCTTGCATCTGCCGCGCGGCTACCGCTTGCTCGGCGCAACCGGGGTGGACCGCTCGCCCGATTCGTGGGTGGCGCGGTGGAGCCTGCTCGACCTGTTCGTGGTGGCGCTGATCGCGCTGCTGGCCGGGCGCCAGCTTGGCTGGCGGTGGGCGCTGCTGGCCGCCGGCTATCTCCTGCTGGCGCAGCACGAGGCCGCCGCGCCGCTGTGGACGCTGGCGGTGACGCTGGCGCTGGCCCTGCTGCTGCGCGCCCTGCCGGAAGGACGGTTGCGCATGGCCGCGCGTACTGGCGCGGTGGCCACCTTCGCGCTGGCGGTGCTGTGGACCCTGCCGTTCGCGGCGGCGCAGTTGCGGTACGCGCTGCATCCGCAGCTGGAAGGCGGAGGCCAGAGCCGGATTGTTTCGGCGGGATATGCCGAGCAGGCTGCACAGGAAGAGGTTTATGCGAAGGCGCGGATGAAGCAGTCGGCGCCGGCGCCTGCACCCATGGCGCCGCCACCGGTCGGCGAAGTTTCCGCCGACGCGGCGATGCCTCTGCCGCCACCGCCACCGCCACCTGCGACGGCGATGCGAAACGATTCGAGCTTGTCGCTGGAGGCCGTCACCATCACAGGGTCAGCCGTGCAGAACCTCAGCAGCGTATCGACCCTTGCCCGCAACGCTGCCGACAACCGCGGCCCGACCCAGGCCGGTGCCGGCACGCCGCACTGGGACCAGGGCAACAATTATCGGCTCGGCTGGTCCGGCCCGGTGACCGCGCAGCAGAGTACGCATCTGGTGATCGCGCCGGCGTGGCTGGTGCGGCTGCTGCGTGTGCTCATGGTGGGGCTGCTGGCGCTGCTGCTGGCGAAACTGGTGCCGTTGCTGCTGACGCCGCTGCGCGGCCGCTGGAGCGACTGGCGCGGTGGCGGTGCGGCGAGCGCCGCCTTGCTGGCCATCGCACTGCTGCCTGCCGGGGCGCGCGCGCAGAACCTGCCCAGCCCGGATCTGCTGAACCAGCTGCGCAATCGACTCACCGAGGCGCCGAAGTGCGCACCGGCCTGCGCTGCCGTGGCGCAGGCACAACTGCAGGCGAGCGGCGATACGCTGGCCGTGGAGCTGGAAGCGCACATCGGCACGGCGGTCGCGGTGCCACTGCCACAGGCCGACGACGCGCTGCAGCTGCTCGACGTCGGCGTGGACGGCCATGCCAACGCGCCGCTGGGCCGCCGCAGCGACCAGCTGCTGCTGCGGCTGGAACGCGGCGTGCACCGGATCAGCCTGCGCTACCGCATCGGCATGGCCGACAGCGCCAGCCTGCGCTTTGCGCTGCGCCCGCAGCACATCGCGTTCAGCGGCCAGGGCTGGTCGCTGGCCGGGGTCGATGACGGCCGCCTGCTCGGCGACAGTATCGCCTTGCAGCGCCTGCGCACGGCCAGCGACGGCAAGCAGCTGCCGCCCGCGCAGAGTTTCCCGCCGTACGTGCGGCTGACCCGCCGCCTGCAGCTGGGCGTGGACTGGACCGTCGAGAACACGGTCGAGCGCGTGGCCCCGCAGGACGGCGGCTTCAGCGTCGCGCTGCCGCTGCTGCCTGGCGAGCATCCGCTGGGCGATGGCGTGCTGGTGAAGGACGGCCGCATCGGCATCACCTTCAATGCGAACAGCAGCGAGGCGAGCTGGAGCAGCCGGCTCGACCATGCGACGGCCCTGGCGCTCGAGGCGCCGGCGCTGGGCGAGCGCGCGGAGGTGTGGGAAATCCATGCCGCGCCGATGTGGCACGTGGAGGCGAAAGGCGTGCCGACCAGCGCCAGCGACGACGGGCTGCTGTACCAGCCGCTGCCCGGCGAAAAACTGCAGCTGGCCTTCAGCCAGCCGGCGGCGATCGCCGGCGACAGCCTGGCGTTCGACGGCGTGCAGGTCACCAGCCGCGCCGGCGAGCGCGCCATCGAAACCTCGCTGGACCTGCGTGCACGCAGCACCCGCGGCGGCGAGCACGCGATCGGCCTGCCGGCCGGTGCCGAGTTGCTCGATGCGCAGCGTGATGGCGAGCCGGTCAATCTGGCGCTGCGCGACGGCAAGCTCAGCCTGCCGCTGCTGCCCGGCGAACACGGCTACGCGCTGCGCCTGCGCGAGCCGTACGGCGTCGCCGCGCGCACACGCACGCCATCGTTCGCGCTGCATGCGCCGGTGGCGAACATCGACCTTGCGCTGCAGCTGCCGCAGGACCGCTGGGTGCTGTGGACGTGGGGGCCGGCCAGCGGGCCGGCGGTGCTGTACTGGTCGCAACTGGCGGTGTTGCTGCTCGCCGCCTGGCTGCTGGCGCGCTACGCGCCGACGCCGCTGCGTTTCCGCCACTGGCTGCTGCTCGGGCTGGGTTTCTCCGCGTTCGCCTGGAGCGCCTATGCGCTGGTGGTGGCGTGGCTGATCCTGCTCGGCCTGCGCGCGCGCAGCACGCTGTCGGAACGACCGGGCGACACCGCGTTCAACCTGATGCAGCTGGGCCTCGCGCTGCTCACCCTGCTGGCGCTGGTGGTGCTGGTCGGTGCGGTGCCGAAGGGTCTGCTCGGGCTGCCGGACATGCACGTGGCCGGCAACGCTTCCAGTGCGTGGAACCTGCGCTGGTTCGCCGACCAGAGCGCCGGCACGCTGCCGGTTGCCGGCGTGTTCAGCGTCCCGCTGTGGGTGTACAAGCTGGCCATGCTGGCGTGGGCGCTGTGGCTGGCCTGGTCGCTGATCGACTGGCTGCGCTGGGCGTTCGAGGCGTGGACGCGCGGCGGCTACTGGCGCAAGCGCGCGCCCAAGCCAGGCGCGCCGCCGCCGCAGCTGCCGCGCTCGACGACGGAGCCACCGCATGCCTGATCTGCGCGCCATGCTGGCCGCCGCCGTGGCGCGCCTCGGCGAGCGCGCCGACGCCGAAGCGCTGCTGCTGCACGTGCTGCAGCAGCCGCGCAGCTGGCTGTTCGCGCACGCCGACGAGGTGCCGGATATGGACGTCCAGACGGCTTATGCCACCCTGGTCGAACGCCGCGCCGCGGGCGAGCCGGTGGCCTATATCACCGGCCGGCGCGGCTTCTGGTCGCTGGAGCTGGAAGTGACGTCGGCGACGTTGATCCCGCGTCCGGAAACCGAGCTGCTGGTTGAATTGGCGCTGCAGCGCCTGCCGTCAGTCGCCGCCTGCAACGTGGCCGACCTCGGCACCGGCAGCGGCGCGGTCGCGCTGGCCATTGCGCGCGAGCGACCACGCGCCCGGGTGGTCGCCACCGACGCCAGCGCCGCCGCACTCGCCGTCGCCCAGCGCAATGCGCAACGCCTTGGCCTCGGCAACGTGGCCTTCGTGCACGGCGACTGGCTGGCCCCTCTGGCCGGCCAGCACTTCGACCTGATCGTCTCCAACCCCCCCTACATCGAGGCCGCCGACCCGCACCTGGCGCAAGGCGACCTGCGTTTCGAGCCGCCCGCGGCGCTTGCCTCCGGCCCCGACGGCCTCGATGCCATTCGCCGCATCGTGCGCGACGCCCGCGCCCACCTGCATCCCGACGCCTGGCTGCTGTTCGAGCACGGCTGGAACCAGGGCCTGGCGGCCCGCGTGCTGCTCGCCGAGGCCGGCTACGCCGACGTTTTCAGCGCCCTGGACCTGGAACAACGCGATCGCGTTTCCGGTGGGCGCAGGAGCGCGTAGGAGCCCGCTGGCGGGTGGTGGGATCAGCCCGCGTTGGCCGCGACGGTGACCAGTTGCGGAAAGCGCGCGCGGATGGCGTGGCGGATGCCCGGCAGATCGAGGCCGGCCATGCTCAGCACTTCCTCGCGGCTGCCGTGCTCGAGGTAGGCATCCGGCAGACCCAGGTGCAGCATCGGCAGCACGATGCCGTGCGCGGTCAGGCATTCGGCCACGGCGGAGCCGGCGCCGCCGGCGATCGCGTTGTCTTCCAGCGTGACGAAGGCGTCGTGGGTCTTCGCCAGTTCCACGATCAGGGCTTCGTCCAGTGGCTTCACGAAGCGCATGTTGACCAGGGTGGCGCCGAGCTCGGCGGCGATCGTGGCGGCCGGCGCCAGCATGGCGCCGAAGCTGAGCAGGGCCAGGCCGTGGCCGCGCCGGCGCAGCTCGGCCTTGCCGATCGGCAGCGTGTCGAGTTGCCGGTGGATCGCGGCGCCGGGGCCGGTGCCGCGCGGGTAGCGGATGGCGGCGGGGCCGTGGTGGTGGAAGCCGGTGCTCAGCATCATGCGGCACTCGTTCTCGTCGGCCGGCGCCATGATGACCATGTTCGGCAGGCAGCGCAGGTAGGTCAGGTCGAAGCTGCCCGAATGGGTGGCGCCGTCCGGGCCGACCACGCCGGCGCGGTCGATGGCGAAGGTGACGTCGAGGTTCTGCAGCGCCACGTCGTGGATCGCCTGGTCATAGGCGCGCTGCAGGAAGGTGGAGTAGATCGCCACCACCGGCTTGGCCCCTTCGCAGGCCATGCCGGCGGCCAGCGTCACCGCGTGCTGTTCGGCGATCGCCACGTCGAAGTAGCGCTCGGGGTATTTCTTCGAGAATCGCACCAGGCCGGAACCCTCGCGCATCGCCGGGGTGATGCCGAGCAGGCGCTCGTCGGCGGCAGCCTGGTCGCATAGCCAGTCGCTGAAGATGTCGGTGTAGGTGGGCCTGGCCGGCGCGGGTTTCTTGACCACGCCGGCCTCGGGGTCGAACGGGCCGACCGCGTGGTACTCGATCTGCGCCTGCTCGGCCGGGGCATAGCCCTTGCCCTTGGTGGTGATCACGTGCAGCAGCTGCGGGCCGGGCAGGTTCTTCACCGTGCGCAGCGCCTGCAGCAGTTGCGGGATGTTGTGGCCGTCGATCGGGCCGGTGTAGTGGAAGCCCAGCTCCTCGAACAGCGTGGAGGGCACGAACATGCCCTTGGTGTGTTCTTCCCAGCGCTTGAACCAGCGGCCGGCGAAGGACTGCTTCGGGATCGCCCGCTTGGCCCGCTCGCGCACCGCATTGAGCCGCCGGCTGGCCATTGCGCGCGCCATCATCTTGGTCAGCGCACCGACGTTCTCGCTGATCGACATGCCGTTGTCGTTGAACACCACCAGCATGTCCGGCTCGATGTCGCCGCCGTGGTTGAGCGCCTCGAACGCCATGCCGGCGGTCATCGCGCCATCGCCGATCACCGCCACCACCTTGCGGCGGTCGCCCTTGCGCTGCGCGGCGACCGCCATGCCCAGCGCGGCCGAGATCGAGGTGGACGAATGGCCGACGCCGAAGGTGTCGTACTCGCTTTCCTCGCGCCGCGGGAACGGCGCCAGGCCGTCCTTCTTCTTGATCGTGGTGATGCGGTCGCGGCGCCCGGTGAGGATCTTGTGCGGGTAGCACTGGTGGCCGACGTCCCACACCAGGCGGTCGTGCGGGGTGTCGAATTCGTGGTGCAGCGCCACGGTGAGTTCCACCACGCCCAGGCCGGCGCCGAAGTGACCGCCGGAGCTGGCCACTGCCTCGATCAGGTACTGGCGCAGCTCGTCGGCGACGGCGGGCAGTTCCTCGTCGCTCACGCGGCGCAGGTCGGCCGGCGTCTCGATCGGCGCCAGGTGGGGGTAGTGGGAAAGGTCGTTCATCCGCGTATTGTTGGTCCAGCGGCGGGGCGGGGCAAGGGCGAAACCATGAAGAAGGCCTGTCCATGGCGGCTGAAGGCCCGCAAATCCGGCATGCGGCGACCGTCGCCCGCTCCGGGCCCATGCCCGGGCGGGTCGACGAGATCAATCGAAAGCCGCGGGAACACCGCAGCGCGCGCGTCGGCGCGCGTGCCTAGGAACGTGGGCGGTAGAAACCAAGCAGGCGAGGCAAAGCCGTTTTGAGCCAGCTTGCGTGACGGTTTGCCGGCCCATAGTGGTTCTATGGGCCAAAAATCGGCGCGGAAGGTGGCCAAAACGGCGCAGCCGCAGCCGCTTGTGTTTCTGCCGCCCACGCTCCTAGGCGGCTTCCACCAGCGGGCGGCGGTCGCGCGGCAGCCGGCTGACCAGGAACTCCATCTGGTCGGCCAGGATGTTGCGGTTGGAGAGGATCAGGTGTTCGACCCAGCTCGGCCGGTACGGTACCGCCAGCAGCGGCATGTTGGCCTCCTGCGGGGTGCGGTTGCTCTTCTTCAGGTTGCACGCGAGGCAGGCGCTGACCACGTTCTCCCATTCGTCCCTGCCGCGCTTGGAGATCGGCAGCACGTGGTCGCGGGTCAGTTCGGCGCGGGTGAAATGGTCGCCGCAGTACAGGCAGATGTGGCGGTCGCGCGCGAACAGGGCGGTGTTGGTCAGCGCCGGCGCCGGGTCGATCGCATGCTCGCGGCAGTGGCCGGTGCTGGCGATGATCGGGTGCAGGCGCAGCAGGCTCTGCGCGCCGAGCAGGCGGTTGTGGCCGCCATGCACGGTGAGGCAGGGGTCGCCCAGGGTCCAGGCGACCGCGTCACGGACATACAGGCAAACCGCCTCCTGCCAGCTGATCCAGTCGAGGATGCGGCCGGCGGCGTCCAGTGACAATACGCGGGTCGCATGGAGGTCGGCCCGACTTGGCACTTCCATCAGCATGTAAATCGTCCTTCAGCCAGGGCGTCGAAAGAGCGTTTCGGCAATGCGGGAATGGTGGTCCGGGATCAGCATAGAACAATTCCATTGCAATTCGCATGCAAATGGTGCAGCGGCGCCACGTGGGGGCAGTCGCCGTGCTCGGCGGGCGCTGATATGATCGCCAGTCAACACAGACCTGACGCCGGGTTTGATAGGGGCGCTTGGTGGTGACCCGGCACGGCGTGGGCAGAGGTGGACAACGTGGCTGAAGTTCTTTTCTACGAGCAACCGGTACCGCTCAATCGCGTCGAGCACAAGGACCTGCGCATGAAGGCCGTGCCGAACGTGAAGTTCGCCATGAGTGCGCACTCCGTGCCGTTGACCGGCGTGGAGTTCGGCATCGCCGCGCGCGACCTGCTGATCGTGTTCGCCGGCACCAGCGTCGCCGACGCCGGCCCGGTGGCCCTGCTCGGCCTGCGCCAGAACGAAAATCTGTACGTCGACGTGAACGGCCAGTGGGCACCGGATACCTACGTTCCCGCCTTCGTGCGCCGCTACCCGTTCGTGCTGGCCGAGAAGCCGGCCGGGCAGGAAGGCGACGACTTCACCGTGTTCCTCGACGAACGCTACGAGGGCTTCAACACGAGCGAAGGCCAGCGCCTGTTCAAGGAAGACGGCACCGACAGCGAACTGCTGGCCAATGCCGTGGGTTTCCTCGGCGATTTCCAGCAGAACGTGGCGCGCACCAAGTGGTTCATGGAGCAGCTGAACAAGCATGACCTGCTGGAGCCGCGCACCGTGCAGCTGCAGAAGGAAGGCAAGGACGGCGGGCAGGGCAAGTCGATCAACCTCAATGGCATGTTCGTGGTCAACGAGGCCAAGCTGCGCGAGCTGGACGAGAAGACCGCCCAGGAGTTCCTGCGCGAAGGCATGCTGGGCTGGATCTACGCACACCTGCTGTCGCTGACCAACATCGACCGCCTGGCCCACCGGCTGGACCAGCGCGAGCAGGCAGAGGCGGCCGCCGGCACGCTCACGAACTGACCGTGCGGTTGCTGGTGTTCGCAAGGAAGCCGCCTCCGGGCGGCTTCTTTCGTTGGCGGACTCAACGCACCGGCTTGGCCAGCCGCAGCAGGTCCGGCAGGTAACCGGAGGCTTCGTACAGCGCGCGGGCACGCGCGTTGCCGGGGAACACCGCCAGCGTCACCAGCTGGCAATGGTGGTCGCGTGCCCATGCCTCGGCGTGCGCCAGCAGCGCCTTGCCGACCCCGCGATTCTCGTACGGCGGCGCCACCGCCATGTCGGAGATGTGGCAGTTGCCGCGTCCGGTAAAAAAATCCGCGGTGCGCTGCAGGTGGATGAAGCCGGCCCGTTCGCCGTCGGCGTCCTCGGCCACGAACAGGTAACTGTTCGCCGGTTGGTCCTCCAGGTGGCGCTGCAGGTCGTTGCGGATCCCCTCGATGCACTCGTGGCGACGCCGCCACGGCGGCAGCGTGAAATCGGCGAAGCGCGGCGCCTGCGCCAGAATGAAGTCGTCGTCCTCTTCTTCGGCCAGGCGGATCAGCAGGGACACCTCGGTCATGGGGATCGACTCGGCGGTTGGGTGACAGTGCCGTTTCTACACCTTGCCTGATGATGGCGGTAGCCCTCGGGTAGCTGGAAGCAGGCCGCCGGCAGGCCCGTGTATATTTTTGCGCAGCGCGGCAGGGCATCGGCCTCGCCTTGCCGAACGGCATCCACGCAGGGAATCCGTCCATGTCGACCACCCGCTGCATCCATCTCCGGCCCGCCGGCGAGCCCGTGCTGGCGCAGGGCATGCGCGCCATTCACGACGACCTGAAACTGCCGTCGGCATTCCCGCCGGAAGTCGAGGCCGCCGCGGCACGGGCGGCCGCAACCCCCCGCTGGCCGGAGCTGGATCGCAGCGACATCGCGCTGGTCACCATCGACCCGCCCGGCTCGCTGGATCTGGACCAGGCGCTGCACGTGGAGCGCACCGAGGGCGGCTATCGGGTGCACTACGCGATTGCCGACGTCGCCGCTTTCGTCAGCGCCGGCGACCCGGTCGACCTGGAGGCGAACCGGCGCGGCGAGACGCTGTACGGCGCCGATACGAAAATACCGCTGCACCCGAAGGTGTTGTCCGAGGATGCCGCCTCGCTGCTGCCCGATCAGTTGCGGCCGGCGCTGCTGTGGACGATCGAACTGGACGGGGCCGGCGAAGGCATCGCCGTTGACGTGCGGCGGGCGAAGGTGAGGAGTCGCGCCCGGCTCGACTACGCCGGCGTGCAGCAACGCATCGACGCGGGGGCAGCCGAGCCGATGTGGGCGGTGCTGCGCGAGGTCGGCGAGTTGCGCCGGCAGCGCGAGTTCGCCCGCGGCGGCGTCAGCCTGCCGCTGCCGGAGCAGGAGGTCAGCGTGGTCGATGGCCGCTGGAAGCTGGCGTTCCGCGCGCGCCTGCCGATCGAGGACTGGAACGAGCAGCTCTCGCTGCTGGTCGGCATGGCCGCCGCGGACCTGATGGTGCAGGCGAAGCTGGGCCTGCTGCGCACCCTGCCGCCGCCCGATCCGTACGCCATCGAGCGCCTGCGCGTCACCGCGCGGGTGCTGGGTATCGCGTGGCCGCCCGGGCTGGATTACCCCGGCTACATCCGTTCGCTGGACCCGTCCAACGACGTCCATGTGGCGATGCTCACCGCCTGCACCACGGTGCTGCGCGGAGCCGGCTACACGGCGTTCGACGGCACGCTGCCGGCGCAGCCGATGCACTCGGCGCTGGCCGCGCAGTACACCCATGCCACCGCGCCGCTGCGCCGGCTGGTCGATCGCTACACCGGCGAGGTCTGTGTGGCGCTGTGCGCGAAGCAGCCGGTGCCGGCGTGGGCGCTGGCCGCGTTGCCGGGCCTGCCGGCCACCATGCAGGCTTCCGGCCGCCGCGCCGGCCAGTACGAACGGGCGGTGCTGAACCTGGCCGAAGCCGCCGTGCTGGCGCCGCGCGTGGGCGAGGTCTTCGACGGCGCGATCGTCGAAGTCGCCGATGACGATCCGGGCAAGGGCACGGTCATCGTGCGCGACCCGGCGGTCGAGGCCAGCGTGTCAGGCACCGCGAGTCTTTCGCTCGGCGCCGACGTCAGGGTAAGCCTGGTCGAGGCCGATCCGATCAGGCGCGTGACGCGTTTCGAACTGGCGGGATGACCGCGGCGACTGCCGTTCAATCGCGTCGCGGATCGGAAGTTGGCCGCCTTGGTCTGAGCGCCTGACGCGCTGAGGTCAGGATTCGTGTGCGCGGATCGCGCGGGAGAAGTCGTCGCCCGCCGCCGTGTTTCGCGCCCGTTCGGTGATGCGGCTGCGGCGGCGCAGCTCGTCGAGCGGCACGCTGCGATCCACCGCACCCACCTCGTGCAGGTAGCCCGGCAGGTAGCCGGTCAGCAGCAGGCGGATGTCCCACGGCAGTCCCGGCTCGATCTGCCGGGCCATGCGGTAGACGATCGTGGTGCAGTTCGAGGTGATCGTGTTGTAGAACGCCGGCCTGCCGGCGAGCGTGTTCGCCGCCTGCACATAGGAGAGGAACAGCCTGCGCATGGCCGCCTTGTCCATGCGCAGCGGATACAGGTAGTCGTCCTCGCCGCGCACGTTGGTGCGCACGCGGATGATGTCGTGTTCGTCGGCAGCCACCAGCACCGTCTCGAACTGCTTGAAGAAGCCGCCGATCGGCGAATACTGCTCGCCGCGCTGCCGGCGGATCTCCACCGAGAAGACCACGCGATTGCCGTCGTCGAAGCCGAACGAGAGCATCGCGTGGGCAATCGCCCGGCTGCCCCAGTACGACAGCACCGCGTCGGCCGAGGCGAGGTGCTCCAGGTCGTAGTGGCGGGTTTCCCAGCGTGCGTCGTAGTCGTCGTCGCTGCGCCAGTCGAAATCGCGCACATTGTCGAGGGTGACTTTGCTGCCGCTCACCGTGCCGGTGAACTGGCGCGCCACGTCGTCGGCCCAGACCCGCGTGCCGGACGGCGCGATGCCCGCCCACCACAGCAGCAGCAGCGCGTACATCGCCGTGTAGACACCCAGCGGAAGCCAGCTGCGGCGGACCATGGCGACGGCGGCCAGGGCGATCACGGCCAGCGCCCACAGCGTGCCGCCGAGCGTGCGCACGGTGGCGTTGCCGGGCAGTTGGTACCACAGCGCCATGGCGCCCCACGCACCGGAGACGAAGCTGGCGAGCGACACCGCCGCGAAGAGCGCCACCCTGCCGATCATCCCGCGCTTCTTGGCCATCTCGTTCCCGGACATCCGTCCATGCCGCAAGCCTGCCGCTTTGACTGCACCATGGCAACACCGGAATCCCGATGCGGCGGCTACAATCGCCGCACCGTCAGGTTCGGGATGAGATACCGATGGGATCGCCGCAGATGAAGGCCGGAATCCGCGCCTGGGCAGTGCGCTGCATCGTCGTCATCGGGCTGCTCGGCCTCAACGCCTGCGCGATGGTCGGGGTGAGCCACGTCAACACCAACGACTACGTCAGCCAGCGGCGTGCCGACGTGATCGTTGCCGGCCGGCCGAGCGACCGCACCGTGCAGTCGCTCAACGTGGTCGCGCTGACGCCCGACGGCTGCCGGCGCGAGTTCGCCGCCTGCACCGACACCGTCGCTCACGCGGCGGGGCTGACCGACGAGCAGCGGCTCTCCGCGCTGGCCGAGCTGTGGTTGGGCCGGGCGCTCAGGGCGGAGCGGTCGCAGTCCGGCGCGATGATGGACGATGCGACGCTGGACGCCTTCCTGCAATCCGCGCGCTACGCCTATGCGTATCTCTTCTACACCGCGCGTTCGCCCACCGAGCGCACGTTCGAATTGCGTCAGGTACAGGTGACGTGGTTCTACAACCTGGCCGTGCAGCGCGCGATGAGCCGCTTCTTCCTGGAGCTGCCGCATCTGGACCCGCGCTGGACGCAGGCCACGCTGGCCGGCTGGAGCATGCTGCGCTCGCAGAGCGACGTGCGTCTGCCTGGCGGCACGCACCTGCCGGCGGAGCTGATCCCCGCCGCGAACCTGCGCTTCGAAGGCCTGCGCAATATCTATCGACGCGACGGCTTCGGCTCCAACTTCGTGGCCGTGGCGCCGGCGGAAGCGGCCGACGCCGAGGTGCCGTGGCGCGAACCCGATTACGTGCCGATCACCGGCGCGCTGGAATTCGAGGGCAGCACGCTGGATGCCGTGCTGGCGACGCGGCAGGTGCGCCTGCTGGTGCGCGACCCGTACCACGACAACACCGTCACGGTGGGCGGCCGGGTGGTGCCGCTGGGCGCGAATTTCACCGCACCCTACGGCGTATGGCTGGCCCGTTCGGGCTTCGCCAGCCAGTCGATCCGCTCGCTGCTGGGCCGCGAGGGCGGCATCAAGACGCCGCGCATACTGCTGATGCAGCCTTACGACCCGGACCGGCTCACCGTGGTGATGCTGCACGGCCTGGCGAGCAGCCCGGAAGCGTGGATCAACGTGGCCAACGAGGTGATGGGCGACGAGAAACTGCGCCGCAACTACCAGGTGTGGGAGGTCTATTACCCGACCAACCTGCCGGTGGCGGTGAACCTGGCCAACATCCGCAAGGCGCTGGACGCCACGCTGCAACATTACGATCCATCCGGCCAGGCGCGCGCCTCGAACAACATGGTGCTGATCGGCCACAGCATGGGCGGCGTGATCGCGCGCCTGCTGGTGTCCTCCAGCGGCGACCGGTTGTGGAGCCTGTTCCCGGAACGCGCCAACCTGTCGGCAAGGAAGCGGCAGCGGCTGCACCAGCGGCTGGCGCCTTATCTGCAGTTCACCCCGATGCCGCAAGTGACCCGCGCGGTGTTCCTGGCCGCGCCGCATCGCGGCACGCCGTACGCCCAGCACCGCCTCGCGCGCTGGGTCGGCAACCTGATCCGGCTGCCGGTGGCCGTATTGAAGGAAATGGCGGAAATCGGCAACCTGCTGGAATCCGACGATTCGGGCGAGGCCCGGCCGCTGTACATGCCCAACAGCATCGACAACCTCCGCGACAACGACCCGTTCATCGTCGCCGCCGCCAACCTGCCGATCTCGCCGCAGGTGCACTACCACACCATCGTCGGTGTGTATAAATCGAAAGGCGCGCTGCAGGACAGCAGCGACGGCGTGGTGCCGTACGAGAGCGCGCATCTGGACGGCGCCGATTCCGAACTGGCCATTCCCTCCTGGCACAGCGTGCAGGAGACGCCGGCGGCGATCGTGGAGCTGCGCCGGATCCTGCGGCTGCAGCTGGCGACGTTGCAGCAGGCGAAGTGACCGCAGGCATCGGCAGCATCTGTTTTTCACGCCACGGCGCGACAATGGCTGGGTATAGCAACACGGCACGCAGCGGCGTTCGCCGTTCCGGGGCCGGGAGAAAGCCATGATGCAGCGGATCGTGATCGCCGGCGGCGCCGCCGGCGGGCTGGAACTGGCCACCAGGCTCGGCCATGCGCTGGGCAAACCCGGCCGCGCCAGCGTTCGGTGATTGCGCGGCATGCCCGCGTGGCGGCGGTGCCAATGGCAAGCTGCCCGCGCTGGCCCAGGTCGCGCATCAGCAGGCAGCCCTGCTGGTCGGCAACCTGCGCCGTCGGCTCGACGGCAGACCCTTGCAGGATTACCGCTACCAGGACCACAGCACGCTGATTTCGCTGGCCTCGTACAACGCCTTCGGCAAGCTGTTCGGCAACCGCGTCATCGCGGGGCGCCTCGCGCACTTCTTCTACGCCTCGCTCTAGCGCATGCACCAGAGCGCCCTGTACGGCCCCTGGCGCACTTCGCGCAAGCTGCTCGGCGATGCGATCGCCCGCAACACCCGGCCACTGCTGAAGTTGCATTGAGGCATCGGCGCGCCGGCGGCTGCGGCGTCCGTGGCGGGCATGTCGGATTCGCGCTTCATCGGCATGCCTGGGGAATCCGCAATCATGCGCGAATCTTTCGCCGTGGCGGCCAGCCTCGCCATGGGCATCGTGTTGTCGGCCTCATGCCCGGGCCAGGACAGCAAACCCAGGCCGCCGATCGTCACCGGTCCGGTCTACACGAAGCCGCAACAGTGGTGGACATGGACCACGGACGCCGCATGAATCTGTACTGCCGCGGCTCGGGTTCGCCCACGGTGATCCTCGACGCCGGCATGGGCCATTCCTCGATTTCCTGGGCGCTGGTGCAACCGGCGTTGGCGAAGCGCACCCGGACCTGCGCGTACGATCGCGCCGGCATGGGCTTCAGCGATGCGGCGATGCGCCCCGGCACGGCCGACAACACCGCCGAAGACCGGCATGCCCTGTTGCGTGCGGCGCACATCGGTCCCCCGTACGTGCTGGTCGGGCATTCGATGTCCGGCCTGACGGCGCGCGTGTTCGCCGATCGCTATCCGGACGGCATGGTTTCGCTTGCCGCGCCTTGTCCCGGAGCTACCTCGTGGCAGGCGCCGCCGTTCATCCCGCCCTTGTTGCGGCAGCTGATGACCAGCTCCCAGCAGGCCTCGAAGCCACCGTTGCCGGCGGTGCGCTGGATCTTGCAAGCGACGCCGTGGGGGCCGGGTTTGCCGCAGTCCACGCGGGCCGCATCGGGTTCTGAAATGCGGATGCACGCGGCAAGCATCAGCCCCGCGTTGGCCATGGCCGCAGCGCGGGCGAGGGTTTTCAGTGTCATGGGTTGCGGGTCAACATTCGTCCCCGCGGCAATTTCCACCATGTCCACCGGCGTGGCGGGCTCGATCCGTATTTCGCCATCCGGTCGCGTGACCGGGATCTCGTGACAGGCCAGAAACGAGGAGTCGGGCGGGGTAGGTTCATCGATCGATCGCCCTGGCGGGAGCGTCGATCCGGCATCGGCGTGGAGCAGCCCTAAGTCGACACCGCCGCATGGGCGGGGCATCGCTCGGCGCGGGAAGCCGCGCCCCTGGCTGGTGCTGGCGGTGCTGCTGTCTTGCGCGCTGGTGGCCTGGGCTGTGATCCAGCGGGTCACGGCACCGGTCCCCCGGCGGACGAAGTGGCCTGGCGTAACCGCATCGATGGCCCCGGATGACATCGCCGACATTGGCAAGCCTATTGCTTGCCTGAGTGCATGAGCGAGCTTGCCTACGACATCACCTATCTGGTCGAATCCGCATCGGCCGAGCCTGCGGCACCATCGCGGGCGCCTATCAGGACGCCGGCGGCCGTGGCGCCGTCACCGGCCAATGCGGTCAATGCGCAGGAAACGCTGGCGCGGGAACTGTTGCAGGTGGCCGATGCCCATGAGGCGCTGATCCAGCAGTATCTGCGGTTCAGCGGCATCGTCTGCCAGGGCACTTCCCCGCAGTAACCTGCCAAAGGGCTGCCGCTCTCGAAGAAAAGCTGACGCATTTCGACACCGCCGCTGACACGATCCCGCCTCGAGCGGACGTTATTTGACCGACCTAGAAAACCGGTACCTGAGGTATTGGCCCAGGGTGGGGTGATACCAGACGGAGGGGTCGACGCCGTCGCGAGGGGTGAGGTTGCCGTCGACCGCGTCGCGCAAGGCCTGCTTCATCAGCGGGATGGCGGCGGCCAGCTGGTGCAGCGGATAGGTGTTGAAGCCGTCGTTGCCCTCGACCTGGATCCGCTGCTGGTACAGCACGCCGCCGGTGTCCACCCCGGTATCCGCCAGGTGCGTCGAGGTTGCGCGTGTCGCGTAAGCCCCAGTAAAGCTCGAAGTCGATGGATATCGTGAACGCGCCGATGTTCATGCCATCCTAGGCCGTCTTCCTTCCCGCCCGAGCGCACCAGCTTACGCCGAACGCCAGCGTGGCGCGGCGGCCGGGGAGGCTTGCCGCCGGTGCGCCAGCAGGAAAGCCCAGGCCGACCGGACTTCCTGCTGGCGTAGCCGACGGGGCCTCAGGCGATTTCAGGCAGCGTCGTCACCCCGGCCTCGATCGCCGCCTTGTGCGTCAGGGTGCGCGGCAGGATGCGGGCGAAGTAGAACGCGGCAGTGTCGCGCTTGGCCTGCTTGAACGCGGCCGATTGCGCGCCGGCTTCGGCGGTGGCCACGCTGCGCGCCCACAGGTAGGCGAGCGTGACGTAGCCGGAGTAGTACAGGTAGTCGGTCGCCGCGGCGCCGAGCTCCTCCGGGTTGGCCGCCACGCGCTGGGCCAGGCTCACGGTGAGCTCGCTCCATTCCTTGGTGGCGACGGCGAGCGGACCGATCAGGCCGCGCAGTGATTGGTCGGCGCTGTGCTGCTGGCAGAACGCGCTGATCTCCTGCAGGAAGTGTTTCGCGCCCACGCCCTGCAACTGGAGGATCTTGCGGCCCAGCAGGTCGGCCGCCTGGATCCCGGTGGTGCCTTCGTACAGGGTGATGATGCGCGCGTCGCGCACGAACTGCTCCATGCCGTTCTCGGCGATGTAGCCGTGGCCGCCGTAGATCTGCAGCGCTTCCTTGGTGCACTCCTGCGCCAGCTCGGTGGTCATGCCCTTGGCGATCGGGATCAGGAAGGCGACCAGTTCACCGGCCTTCTGCCGCGCGGCTTCGTCCGCTGCGCGATGTTCGATGTCGGTCTGCAGCGCGGTGTACAGCAGCAGCGCGCGCGAACCTTCGACGAAGGCACGCTGGGTCAGCAGCATGCGGCGCACGTCCGGCTGCACCAGCAGGTTGTCGGCCGGCTTGTCCGGGAACTTCGGACCGGACAGCGAACGTGACTGCAGCCGCTCGCGCGCGTAGTTGAGGCTGTTCTGCAGCGCGCGCTCGGCCAGCGCCAGGCCCTGCACGCCGACCGACAGGCGCGCCGCGTTCATCATGGTGAACATCGCGGCGAGGCCCTTGTGCGGCTTGCCGATCAGGTAGCCCTCGGCACCGTCGAAGTTCATCACGCAGGTGGAGCAGGCGTGGATGCCCATCTTGTGCTCGATCGCGCCGGCGGCCACGGTATTGCGCGCGCCCAGCGAGCCGTCCTGGTTCACCTTGAACTTGGGCACGATGAACATCGAGATGCCGCGGCTGCCTTCCGGCGCGTCGGGCAGACGCGCCAGCACCAGGTGCACGATGTTCTCGGCGAGGTCGTGTTCGCCGGCGCTGATGAAGATCTTGGTGCCACTGATCTTGTAGACGGTGTGGCCGTCCGCGTCCGCCGCCGCCGGCTCGGCGCGGGTCTTCAGCAGGCCGAGGTCGGAGCCGGCCTGCGGTTCGGTCAGGCACATGGTGCCGGTCCAGCGGCCCGCGACGATCGGCTTCATGAAGCGCTCGCGCTGCCATGCCTCGCCGTGCTGCTCCATCGCATGGGTGGCGCCTTCGGACAGCAGCGGGTACAGGCTCCAGGCCAGGTTGCCGGACTGGAAGATCTCGGTGGTGGCGATGCCGAGCACGCCCGGCAGCGCCTGGCCGCCGTAGGCCTCGGGGTTGGTCAGGCCGGTCCAGCCGCCTTCGGTGAACGCCTTGAACGCTTCCTTGAAGCCCTTCGGCGTGGTCACCGTCTGGGTGGCCTTGTCGTAGTGGCAGCCTTCCGCGTCGGCCGGCGCGTTGGTCGGCGCCAGCAGCTGTTCGCTGAGGCGGCCGGCTTCGTCCAGCACCGCGTCGAGCAGGTCGCGGCTGTGCGCTTCGCCGCCTTGCAGCGAAGTCAGGGTCTGTTCGGCGCCGAGTACGTCGAACAGGGCGAAACGCAGGTCGTCGAGGGGGGCCTTGTAAGCGGTCATGGTGATTCCTTCGGTGGAAAGCGGGGGTGTCTAGCGGTATGTGTCGGGGATGCCAGGCACCGGGGAGATCCAGTCGTTGCCGTTGAAGTCGAACGAGCGCGGCTTGTCTTCCTGCTCGGGTCTGGCGCTGGCGCTGCCGCTGATGCGGTAGGCCAGCGCGCCGCCGCTGCCCTTGGCGGCGACCGCATGCAGCGCCTGGCTCATCGCCGCGGTGGGCAGCACCCGAAGCTGGACCACGTCGCCGGCGAGTTCGGGAATGTCGAGGTCGAACGCGGCGTGCAGCCGTACCGGCACCAGCTCGGCTACCTGCAGCTGGCCGTCCAGCGACTTGAAGTCCATCCCGGCGTAGCTGTTGTTCTGGATGCGCACGGTCAGTTGCCATTGCCCGCCCGGCAACACCAGCAGTTGCTGGATGCTCAGGGTCGGCGGATACACGCTCTTCTTCGCCGGGACGCAGGCGGCCAAGCCCAGCAGCAGGACGGGGGTGATCCAGCGCAACAGACGCATCGCGGTCTCCAAACGATCGTTTGAATGCCGATTCTAACCACGTTCGGGGGGCTTGGCGCCAGTGCAGCGAATGGCCGCCGTCGGCAGCGGCGCTGAGCCGGCGCGAAGTTCGAGCGCTGCCTGCGAAATCTCCGGTAGGCGCAGGCCGGGCTTTCGTGCAACGCGCCTGACGAAGGTTTCGCGGTCATCCGCAAACGGGCATCATCGGTGTTTCATCTTTTACCCACAGGGTTTCGCCGCATGTCACGACGTTTTGTTGCTCGCCGCTCGCCGATCCACGGCAACGGTGTGTTCGCCACCGCGCCGATCAGGAAAGGCGAGGAGATCATCGAGTACAAGGGCAAGTTGATGACCCATGCGCAGGCCGACGACCTGTATGGCGACGGCGGCGAGACCGGCCACACCTTCCTGTTCACGCTCAACGACGACTACATCATCGACGCCAACCAGGGCGGCAACAGCGCACGCTGGATCAACCACAGCTGTGCGCCGAACTGCCGCGCGCTGGTCGAGGAAAGCGCCAGCGGCGACCCGCGCAGGGACCGCGTGCTGATCGAGGCGATCCGTAGCATCAAGCCGGGCGAGGAGCTCACCTACGACTACGGCATCGTGCTCGACGTGCCGCACACCGCGCGCCTGAAGAAGCTGTGGAAGTGCCTGTGCGGCTCGCCGAAATGCACCGGCACGCTGCTCAAGCCCAAGCGCTAGCCAGCAGTCAAAATTCGCTTCTATACTCGCCAAAGTTGCCCGACATGGGGGAGGGCAACCAGGACGGCAACAAGGGGAAGGAAGCGATGGAAACGAATCCGTATGCCGCGCCGGCGGCGGTGATCGACGATGCGGCCGCGTGGGACGCGTACGATCTGGAAAACCGCAAGGCCGGGCGCGGCAAGCGCCTGGGGGCCGTGCTGCTGGACGGGCTGGTCAACCTGATCTGGGCCCTCCCGGTCTTCTGGGGCGTCATGATGGCGGTCGGCGTCAGCAAGGGGGTCAAGCCGGCCGCGCCGATGATCGGCGTGATGCTGCTGGGCTTCGCGCTGCTGGTGGCGATCTTGGTAGTCAATTGCGTGCTGCTGCACCGGCACGGGCAGACCATCGGCAAGCGCGCGCTGGACATCGCCATCGTGCGCACCGACGGCAGCCGCATGGGCCTGCTGCGCTACATCTTCATCCGGGCGTTGCCGGTGAGCCTGCTTGGCGCGATTCCGTACGTAGGCTGGCTGATTTCGCTGGCCGATCCGCTGCTGATCTTCGGCCCGGAGCGCCGCTGTCTGCACGACCTGATCGCCGACACCATCGTCGTCGACGTCTGATGCTCGACACCGTCCGCGAGATCGAGACGCCCGAGGGCGTCTCGCTGCGTCTGCGTGCGGCCGGCGCGTTGCCGCGCGCGCAGGCGTGGATGGTCGACCTGTTGCTGCGCCTGGTGGTGCTGTTCGTCGCGATGATCCCGCTGGCGCTGTTCGGCAAGGGCGGCAACGGGCTGGCCATGCTGCTGATGTTCGCGCTGCTGTGGGCGTATTCGGTGGTGTGCGAGGTGTGGCTGGACGGGCAGACCCTGGGCAAGCGCGCGCTGGGCCTGCGCGTGGTCAAGGCCGACGGCACGCCGGTAACCTGGCTGCCGTCGGTGGTGCGCAACCTGCTGCGCGTGGTGGATGCGCTGCCGGGCGTGTACGGCGTGGGCCTGGCCAGCACGCTGATCGATCCGCATGCGCGGCGGCTCGGCGACATCGTGGCGGGCACCATGGTGATCCACGCGCAGGAGCTGCCGGCCGGCCAGCAGGTGCCGGCGTTGCCGGCGCTGCCGCTGCCGCAGGTGCTGGCGGCCGACGAACAGGCGGCGCTGGTGGAGTACGCCGAGCGCGCCGGCCAGCTCACCGTGCAGCGGCAGGAAGAACTGGCCAACCTGCTCACGCCGCTGACCGGGCAGCGCGATACCGCGGCGATACGGCAACTGGTGGCGCACGCCAACTGGCTGCTGGGGCGCGCATGAAGCAGGAACGTTTCATCGCCCTGCACAGCCGCGAGTGGGATGGCCTGCAGTCGTGGCTGAGCGCGCTGGAGCGCCAGCCGAAGCGCACCCTGCGGCAGGAACAGGCGCTGGAGTTTCCGCAGTCGTACCGGCGCGTGTGCCATCACCTGGCGCTGGCGCGCGGGCGCGGCTACAGCCACGAGGTCACCGAGCGGCTGCAGCGGCTGGTGCAGCAGGGGCATCGCGTGTTGTACCGGCCACCGGCGCTGCGCTGGCACCGCGTGGCGGGTTTCCTGCTGGCGGGCTTCCCGCGCCTGGTGCGTGCGCAGTGGCGCTGCATGGCGCTGGCGGCGGCGCTGTTCTACCTGCCGGCGCTGTGCCTGGTGGTGCTGCTGCAACTGCGCCCGGAGCTGGCGCATACGTTGTTCAGCAGTGCGCAGCTGGTGCAGTTCGAGAAGATGTACGACCCGGCGAACACGCAGATCGGCCGCAGCAGCGGCACCGACCTGCAGATGTTCGGCTACTACGTGATGAACAACGTCAGCATCGCGTTTCGCACGTTCGCCTCGGGCCTGGTGTTCGGCGTCGGCGCGATCTACGTGCTGGGCGCCAACGGCGTGTTGATCGGCGGGGTGGCCGGGCACCTCACCGCGATCGGCTACGGCGGACCGTTCTGGCGGTTCGTGGTGGGCCATTCGGCGTTCGAGCTGAGCGCGCTGGTGATCGCCGGCGGCGCCGGCCTGCAGCTGGGCCTGACCTTGCTGGCGCCGGGGCGGCAGCGGCGCGGGCCGGCGCTGGTCGCGGCCGGCTGGGTCGGCGCGCAACTGGTGCTGGGCGCATTCGCGATGCTGCTGGTGGCGGCGTTCATCGAGGCCTACTGGTCGTCGATCGCGGCGCTGCCGGACCCGCTGCGGTTCGGCGTCGGCGCACTGCTGTGGCTGCTGGTGCTGGGCTGGCTGTGGCGCGGCGGCAGGGCGGGCACGCATGGAGCTTGAGCGGATCAGCGTGGTGCTGCGGCCGCGCGCGCCGCGCGAGGCGCTGGACCTGGGCGCCGCGCTGCTGCGTGCGAACGCGGCGGCGGTGTGGTCGGCGTGGTTCGCCTTCACCCTGCCGGTATTCGTGCTGTGCAATGCGCTGGGCGTGCTGCTGGGGTTGCCGTGGCTGGGCCTGGTGCTGGTGTGGTGGCTGAAGCCGCTGTTCGACCGCCTGCCGCTGTACGTGCTGTCGCGCGCGGTGTTCGACCGCGCGCCGGGCTGGCGCGAGACCCTGCGCGGCCAGCGCCAGTGGAGCTGGCGCAGCACGCTGGCCGGGTTGAGCTGGTTGCGCATTGACAGCAGCCGCGCGCTGCGCCTGCCGCTGGATCTGCTCGAAGGTGCGCCGCGTCAGCAGCGCGCCGCGCGCTGGAAGGTGCTGCGCCGACGCATTACGGGCGAGACCAGCCTGCTCACCTATGGCTGCCTGCAGTTCGAGCTGGTGTTGTTCTTGAGCTGCTGGCTGTTCGCGCTGCTGCTGATTCCGCACGAGTGGCGGCCGGAGTCGCTGGCCGGCTTCTTCCGCGACGACGTGCAGGTCGCCGCCACACCGTGGATCCTCGCTGGCGCCACGGTGGCCTACCTGGCGATGAGCGCGATCGAGCCGCTGTACGTGGCCTGCGGTTTCGCGCTGTATCTGAACCGGCGCACCCAGCTCGAAGCGTGGGACATCGACCTGGCGTTCCGCCGCCTGCGCGCGCGCCTGCAGGGGCTGGGCAAGCTGCTCGGCGTGCTGCTGCTGTGCGCCGGCGCGCTGCCGCTCTCGGTGTGGGCGGCAACTGCGAGCGTGGACGTGCCCAAGCCGGCGGCCAGCAACCTCGATCAGGTGTTCGGGCCGCCGGCCGGCGCGGACCGTTTCGCCGCCGCGGCCGCCGAGGTCTATCGCGATCCGCGCTTCGGCGGCGAGCGCACGGTTCGGCGCTGGAGCTTCAAGTACGCCTCGGCGCCGGCCGCGCGTGCGCAGCCGCTGTCGTTCCCGCTGCTGGCGCGCGTGCTGGCGGCGATGTTCAAGGGTTTGTTGTGGCTGGGGCTGATCGGCGCCGTCGGCGCGCTGGCGTGGTTCGCCTGGCGCTGGCGCAGGCGGCGGGTGCCGGCCGCCGACGAGGCGGCGCCGGCACCGTTGCATGGTTTGGCGAATGCCGAGGCACCATCGCCGCTGCCAGCCGACCTGGCGGCGGCGACCCGCGCCCTGTGGCAAGGACAGCGCCGGCGCGAGGCGCTGGCGCTGCTGTACCGCGGCAGTGTGGAGCGCACTGCGCAGCTGCTGCAGTTGCCGCCGGCAGTCGGCGCGACCGAGGCGGACTGGCTGCGCCAGGCCGCGGCCATCGCCGACGCGGAGCGCGCGCAACGCGTGGTGGCGATCGTGCGCGCCTGGCAGTTCGCCGCGTACGCCGGGCGCTACCCGGACGATGCCGCGATCGAGCGCCTGCTGAGCGGCTGGCCGGCGCAGTCAGGGGCGTCGGCATGAACCGCTGGGCGCTGCTGCTGCCGGGCCTGCTGGTGCTGGGTGCCGCGTTGCTGGTGGCGGGCTTCTTCGCCACCTTCGAGCGCAAGGACGTCACCGAGCCGATGGCGGCGCATGGTGAGGCACGCTACAACCGCTTCTTTGCGCTGGAGCAGACGCTGCGCCGGTTGGGCGAGCCGGTGATCTCGCTGACCACGCTGGATCCGAAAAAAATGCCGCTGACGTCCGGCGCCACCCTGCTGCTCGGTGCCGAGGCGGCGCGGGTCGATGTCGACGATGCCGCGCGGATCGCCGCGTTCGTGCGCAGCGGCGGCCACCTGCTGCTGTCGCCGGGGTCGGCCGCGAAGGTGCATGTGCCGCTGTTCGAGGCGCTGGGCCTGCTCGATCCGCGCCCGGCGGAACATGCCTGCAGCCTGCTGCGCACCGCCGCCGCGAACGAGAAGGAGGGCGTGCTGCTTTGTGGCCAGCGCTTCCGCCTGCAGCCGGGCGCGCCCGTGGAGGCGGCGATCGGCGATGCGCAGGGCGGCTATCTGTTCGCGCGCACCCGGCTGGGCAAGGGCACGGTCAGTCTGCTCGCCGGCTTCAACGCGCTCTCGCGCAACGAGCTGAAGCAGGCCGCCGCGCAGCAGTTCGCCTGGCGGTTGCTGGCGCCGAACCGCGGGCGCGGCGTGCTCTACCTGGTCTACGCGCTGGACGGCCCGGCCTTCCTCAAGTGGCTGTCGATCAAGGGCTGGCCCGCGCTGCTGGCGCTGGCCGTGTTGCTGGCCGCGTGGATGGCGATGCGCAGCGCGCGGCTCGGCCCGCTGCTGCCGGCGCCGGCCTTGCACCGGCGCGCGCTACTCGAACATGTGCAGGCCGCCGGCGAGTTCCTGTATCGCCGCGACGGCGGCCGCAGCCTGCACCGGCTGGCCTGCGAGACCGTGCTGGCGCGCCTGCGCCGGCGCGACCCGGCCTGCGTGATGCTCAGCGGCGACGCCCTGTACGCACGCCTGGCCGAACGCTTCGGGCTCGACGCCGCGCAGGTCGCCCAGGCCTTCCAGTCACCCGCGAACGCGCCGGCGTTCCGCGCTTCCATCATCACCCTGGCCCGACTCAGGAGCCGCCCATGAGCACCGAAACCCTCGCCGCCCCGGCCACGCCGCCGGCACCGCTGCCGATCGCCGAACTCGGCGAACACGCACGCGCCCTGCGCACCCAGGTGGCGCGCGCCTTCATCGGCCAGACCGAGGTGTTCGAGCAGGTGCTGCTGGCCCTGCTGGCCTCCGGTCATGTGCTGATCGAGGGCGTGCCCGGGCTGGGCAAGACGCTGCTGGTGCGCGCGCTGGCCGCCTCGGTCGGCTGCAGCTTCGGGCGCGTGCAGTTCACCCCCGATCTGATGCCGGCCGACGTCACCGGCCACGCGATCTACGACCCGAAGACCGAGGCATTCAAGATCCGCAGCGGCCCGGTGTTCACCAACCTGCTGCTGGCCGACGAGATCAACCGCGCGCCGGCCAAGACCCAGGCCGCGCTGCTCGAATCCATGCAGGAAGGGCAGGTGACCATCGAGGGCCGCCGTTTCGCGCTGCCGGCGCCGTTCATGGTGGTGGCCACGCAGAACCCGATCGAGCAGGAAGGCACCTATCCGCTGCCCGAGGCGCAGCTCGACCGCTTCCTGATCAAGGTGACGATCGGCTATCCCACGCTGGAGGACGAGTGCCGCATGGTCGCCGGCGTGGTCAACGGCAAGGTCGCCGCCGAGCTGGACGTGTCGCAGGTGAAGCCGGTACTGAGCCAGGCCCAGCTGCTGACCGCGCAGCGCGGCGTGGCGGCGATCCGCATGGATGCGGCAGTGACCGACTACGCCGTGCGCATCGTGCGCAGCACGCGCGAATGGCCCGGCGTGATCGGTGGCGCCGGCCCGCGCGGCGGCTTGGCGCTGGCGCGGCTGGCGCGCGCGCAGGCGGCGATCGACGGCCGCGATTTCGTTACCCCGGACGACGTGCGCGCGGTGGCGCTGCCGGCCTTGCGCCATCGCCTGCTGCTGGCGCCGGAGGCGCTGCTGGAACGCCAGCGCCCCGACGACGTACTCAAGGCGCTGCTACACAAGGTGCCGGCGCCGCGCGAATGATGCGAGCTACCCGCCTTTTTTGTAGGAGCGCACCCTGTGCGCGATGCTCTTCGCTCCGATGGAGCATCAGAGCATCGCGCAC